>NZ_JAUVEY010000049.1:0-13396 GCF_030594565.1 Methanococcoides sp. | reverse complement strand
GTTGTTCTATTTCGAGTGATGAAAGTACAACACCGTCAAGATTCGCATTAGTAAGGTCAGCTCCTTCAAGTTGTACCTTAAAAATGTCAGCTCTCTCAAGATGTGCATCTTTAAGAACAGCACCTTCAAGATGTGCACATGTAAGAACAGCATCTTCAAAATGAGCATCATGAAGCCAAGCCCCTTCAAGATGTGCACCGGTAAGATTAGCTTCTTCAAGACGTGCCTTAATAAGTTTAGCTTTTTTAAGATGTGTACCCCAAAGGATAGTTTCTTTTCCTTTAAGATGGGCACCACGAAGATCAGCTCTCTCAAGATGTGCACCGGTAAGATCTGCATCTATAAGAACAGCATCTTCAAAATGAGCATCTTCAAGATGCGCACCACGAAGGTTAGCTTCTTCAAGATGTGAAACCGCAAAATTTACTCCCTTTAAATAATACTTTTCTAAATCAACTCCCCTCAGGTTTGTATTTCTTAGATCCAAAATTCCATATTCACTATCAGATTCATGGTGCAAACGGTTTCCAAGGATGGTACAAACAGTTTGAATATCAGTCTCAACCTTTTCCAACGGCTGATTATTTGGTAAAGGTGAATTGAGCCTAACATAACTTGCCAAGATTTCCATGATTGGCCAATAATCCTTATTAGACTCTTCACTAATTCTTTTAAGAGCATATATCCCACCCAATCGAATTTCTGCTTGCGGATTTCCTAACTGATCAATTGCACGGGTAAAACGTTCTGTAATCTGGCCTTCGCGGGCAACTTGCAGTTCTTCTTCTGCAATATTCATGCGTCTATGAGTAATATAAAGACCATATAATATCGCAATCCCGCCTACAATTTGAGCAGCGGTTGCACGTATTTTATATTCTGTCTCGATTAATTGAATCCCGGAGAAGTTTCCTTGCAAAGAAGCAACCTCAATTCCAGGATAAATAATGACATAGAATATAAAGAGCGGAATTAAAACAAATAATGCAATATGCCAAGCATACCTGTTCAAAAATGATTCATCTTGATCTATATCATTCAGCTTAGACATATCAAAGAATGGGTTTCGATGTATAAAATACTTTTTTAACCCAAACTTCAGATATCTTCCTATCCCCCTAATACTGTCATTTATGTGTAAAAGGTTAAAGTTAATTGTTCAAAGAAATTAAGGCTCTGTAGAAATCCTACCTAAATCAACCACAGGAGAATCAAGATTATGTTGTAACATGCAGTATAAACATTGTTCATTAGAATTATTATTTGCTATTTTAGAGTCTTTCTACAAAGGTCAATATTCCAATCTTTTCAAGTGTGGGTAGAAGAGCATAAGAACTTGATTTGAATTGAGTTAACTGACTGCACGGTAATATTTTTCATTCTCCGCTGTTATCTCCACAATATTTTTTTTTCTAAGCAACTCTTCGATAATAGCTGCAAGATCTTTTGCATCGATTCCAAGTGTTGAACTGATTTGGCTTGCAGTGGAAGGTCTTCTAAGTATCAGACCATAAACATCCTCTTTCAAATCCTCATGTTTGACATCAATGCTTTTTCTTCGAAGTCCTTTTAAAACAAGCCTGACCTTCTCTCTACCTAACACCTCATCGAATTTTTGTGCCATCCTTGTAAGCTTTTGTTCTGAAACCGGAATGATAAAATCCTCTGCTGGAGGCCTGCTTAAAGTATGGACCTGAATTTCATCAGGATCGATGACTTTCAATGCTTTGATCAATCCATTTATAGCCTGGTCGCTGATATTGGTCGGGTATTCCCTTTTGGAATCCACAAAAAGGACTTCTATCGCAAGTCTTGGACCTAAATTTTTCAGTGCTGTCAGCCCCTGAATAATATCCTCAAGCTCTATTCCCGATGCTGGACGGTTGATGGCCCTGAATATGTTTTCATCCCCCGCTTCTAAAGTCGCGATTACCAGATCAGCTTCTGTTAGATTATCCCTCACATCCTTTCTATTGACAAGAGATGAATTGGTGATAACACAAATCGGAACATCACTGATTTTCTTTATCTCACGTATCATCACACCTAGTCTAAGGTTCAATGTAGGTTCTCCGGTGCCTGAAAAAGTGATGTAGTCGATCTGGCTTACTTTTTTTAGATAACTTTTCAATCCTTGCACAACATCTTCTGTCGAGACTCCGCAAATATCCTCAGGCCTTTGTACTTTATTCTTTGTACGCCCCAGCTGACAATACACACAATCAAAATTGCAGGTCTTTTCAGGACCAATGATGTCGATTCCAAGTGAGCGCCCAAGCCTTCTTGAAAGGACTGGGCCATAGATAATTTTCGGCTTCATGATGTTGATTCCTTGGTGTTAGATGATTATTAATTTTCGTTTTCCTTTTTTACATCTTTAGAATGTTACTAACTATTCTCTCAAAAGTCTTCTTTGCAGGTGAATCGCTCTCCTCTAAAGCCAGCGGTCTACCGCTATCGCTCCCTTCTCGAATGCTCTGCTCCAGCGGAATCTCGCCCAGAAACGGAACCCCTTCCTCCCTAGCTAAATCTTCGCCCCCTCCCTGACCAAAGATATACGCTTTTTCGCCACATTTTCGGCAAATAAAATAGGACATGTTTTCAATAATACCTAGTATTTTGAGGTTTGTCGTCTTTGCCATCCTCAGGGCTCTGCATGCAACTTTTGAGGAAACATCCTGAGGTGTTGTGACAATAATTATGCTCATATCAGGAACCAGCATCCCCAGAGATATTGCAACATCTCCCGTGCCTGGAGGTAAGTCGATTATCAGATAATCAAGGTCTCCCCACAAAGTTTGGGTCAAAATCTGTTTGATTGCTTTATGAATCATCGGACCCCGCCAGATAACTGGTTGAGTTTCCTTGACAAGAAACCCCATTGACATTACTTTTATTCCATGTTTTTCAAGGGGCAGGATCTGATCCTCAGCAATTGCTCTAGGCCGTCCGGTGATGCCCAGCATTTTTGGGATGGTGAACCCATAGACATCAGCATCGAAAATACCCACCTTAAAACCCTTTATGGCAATGGCTGCGGCTATATTTACCGCTACCGTGGATTTGCCAACTCCCCCTTTCCCACTGGCGACAGCGATAAACTTAGCAGATGATTTTATATGTATCTTAACTTCTTCTTTTGATGATGCATTAAGTCTTTTCTTATTCTCTGGAATTCCCTCTGCCATTCTAATTTCCCCTTTAATCTCAATCTTATTTTCTTAGATAAATAAGTTTGTTAATAACATCAACCTAATAGATGGAGGCTTAGTGCCATTACTGCCATCCCTGAAAGTAAACCCGAAAGCATCAAATGCTCATCCCCATATTTTATGGCAATGGGTAATAGTTCATCAAAACATATAAAAACCATAATTCCACTAACAAAGGCAAGAATTATGCCCAGCAGGGTTGCAGTTAAGAATTGAAAGATCAATAAATAGCCAAAAGCTGCCCCAACAGGCTCAGATAGTCCAGATAGGAAAGAGTAAGCAAAAGCTTTTTTCCTATCTTCAGTGGCGTAATAGATAGGCACTGAAACTGCGATTCCTTCAGGTATATTGTGGATTGCTATGGCAACAGCTACTGACATGCCAAGGTATGGAGAACTCAAGGATGTTACCAGTACTGCCATACCTTCTGGAAAATTGTGCATAGCAATTCCGATTGCTGTAAATATACCTGCTTTTTGGAGTTCCGTCTGACGGCTGTCAGGTAAAGTATCTAATTGAACATGGCTGTCAGGTAAAGTATCTAAATGAACATGCTGAATTGCACGATCCAATAAATAGATCACAACCATTCCAAGGAAAAAGGCGGTATTTGCCACGAGAAACCCCACATTTTCTATGGAAGTTGATAAAAGTTCTACAAATGAGATATATAACATGGCACCTGCTGCAAATCCAAGTAGGATAGATAAGTACGTCATTTTTGGTTTTGGAATAAAGAAGGCTATCAGACTTCCTATACCTGTTGAAAGTCCTGCAAATGTTGTAAGGATAAAAGCAGCAGTTACAGTTTCCATGTTGTTTCACCTTATAATGCAATTATGTTGTGTGCTCGGCTGCCAATACCGTTTACCAACGAAAATTGTGTAGGCACTGCAGACATAAAAAAAATCATGGCCTGAGACTACATTAAACAACACGAGAGCCATCCCTGCCACCGATAATAATTATCTTTAGAACCATTGCATAAACTCCGATGATGCAGCAGGCGATATTGGCAAGTATCCCAGCAATGGTGGTATTTCTTACAAATTCATACTGTAATAGCTCCATCATGCAAAAACCCTTCAATGCTTTTTCAAAACCCTGTGTGGAATACCGTGAGCAATCAACTCTATCGGGTATTGATAAGCAGCTTCCAGATCCTCTGGAAGTAATTCTTTTGAGCCGTGGTAATACAACTTACGGTTTAAACAGGCAATCTTATCAACATGGACAGAAACGGCACTGATATCATGTGATATTATAACAATAGCCATTTTTTCTTTGAGTTTTTCTAACAATTCATAGAATTCTTCTTGCCTTACAATATCTACACCTGCTGCAGGTTCATCCAGCAGAAGTAATTTAGGGTCAGTCGCTAGCGCCCTGGCTATGAAAACCCTCTGCCGCTGTCCACCTGATAAACTCCCAATCTGCCGATCCTTATAATCGAACATGTCCACTATCTTAAGAGCATCAAGAGCCTTTTCTTTGTCGTCCTCGCCATATCTTTTTAGCAACCCGATGTGACTTAAGCGACCCATCAACACAACATCCCAAACACTTATCGGATAATTCAGGTCGATAAGGCTGTATTGAGGGACATATCCAATAAACTTCCTTGCTTTTTGAGGAGTTTCTCCAAAAACTGTAACAGTTCCTCTGCTAGGCTTTATCAATCCTAAAATAACCTTAAGCAGAGTACTTTTCCCCCCTCCATTAGGTCCTATGATAGCAAGAAAATCGTGCTCTTTTACAACAAGATTTACCTCTTCAAGTATTGGTATGCTATTATAATGGACCCAAATGTCCTTAAGAACGATAGCTTCACCATTCATATTCATACCAAAGTTGAACAAATGCGTTTGAAACTTGAATTAGATTACTATATCTTCTGTCAGAAGCTCTATCGGTGCAACATAACTTCCAATCTCTTTTGCTATATCTCTGCACTTTTATGATTGAATCGAGACAGACAAAATAACCTGGTGTTCTTTTCTTTAGCAGCCTCAATCAATAGACTACAATATGTATACCTATCATTTATCCCCTTAAGCATCCTCCGATCTTTGACCGAAAAATAGATTGGATAAACCAATCTATTATTTAGCTTCTTCAGATAGTTCTTTCAACCTTTCCTTCACATCTTTTAGCTCGTCTCCCAAGGATTCGAGCATTTCTTCAATATGAGCAATTTCCTCTTCCCTAGAAGGCTCTGTATAAGGAACTTCGTAAGGAACTTCGTAAGGAATGTATGGTTCAGGCATATGGTAGGGTACTGGCATATGGTAGGGTACTGGATGTGGATACCATCTGCACCAACCCCCTCTACCTCTACCCATTCCTCGCCCTCTGCCTCTACCCATTCCAAAGTAAGCAGGCGTAGTCGGAACAGTAGTTGGTTTCAGTGCACCTTTTTTATACTGTTCGATTGCGTCTTTAACCGAACCACTGGTGCCTGTTACCACTTTTATGCCAGCATTGGAGAGGATTGGTAATGCATTGGGACCAATGTCTCCTGTTAGCAATACATCAATGCCTTTGTTCACTATAGCCTGTGCCGCCTGAATCCCCGCACCACCTGGCGCCGAGGCACTCGGGTTTTGAAGCGCTTCGAATTCCATTGTCTCAGAATCGACAATAATAAAATATCGGCATCTCCCAAAGAATGGATCCACAGAAGCGTCTAAACTCCTGTCTGTAGCTGTTACACATATTTTCACTGATTTTCCCCCAATATATTGTTAAAATGCTTTGTACAGGTTAAATTGACAAACCTTAGCATCAAATCTTTATTATCATTTTCTTCGGTTTTAAGTTTTTCTAGATATTATTTAATTTCTTCAATATGACCTTCTAAAGTTTTATCCCACTTCTAACATCCGTCGCTCTTCTGCCGCTGTCATCCGGGGATAAAAACCGTGCCATGGACTATACCTAAATCGCATCCATTCTGGAAGACCCGTTGCCCGATACCACCTTCTATATCCACGTCCGCATCCGTATGATATATTTTATCACTCCCTTTATTCTACCCAAAGAGAGACGCTGTCGTTTGCTTTTCAAGCCGTTGGCTAAATATCGGTATTTGAAATGTAGCCCCCTGTTAGCTCTCCCCTTGGTATTCAACAAGACTGTAAAATATTGTAGATGAATTTGAAATAGCGTGTTTCCCTTTTACAGCCCCATATATAATGTAGATGGCTTTATTATAAGAAGTTTCTGTTACGTTAGAATATCATATATATTTTCAAAAACATTCGGTTCCAACGATATAAATAATGATTTTTGTTTTTTAAACTCTATAAAAACCTACTATTGACTCTCTTTTTTCTATTAAATTTCGATTCAAATAAAACGATAGCAATAGAAAAGACCACTTTTGATCAAATGTCTGTGGAAAGTATCATATAATGCAACGATACCAAATAACATGTTTCATCTAAATCCATTCATAATCTTTACTATTAGTTGATTATTTCAGGATGCTTAGGCACATGTTTGCAATTCAAGTAAAAAATATTAAAAAGACATTTGAAAATATCATTGCTGTTGATAATGTCAATTTTAATGTTGAAAAAGGAGAAATTTTCGGTTTCTTAGGACCTAACGGGGCTGGAAAAACCACTGCCATACGGCTACTTACAGGAATCTTGATGCCAGATTTCGGCAATGTGTTTATTGAGGGGATTGATCTGGTAAAGAATCCGATCAAGGCAAAGATGATGATGGGTGTGATACCTGAAATTGGAAATGTCTATGCGGATTTAACGGCTAAACAGAATCTGTATCTGGCAGGTAAGTACTATGGCTTGTCAAAAAATACACTTGAGAAAAAGTCTGAGGAACTTCTTTCAACTCTTGGACTTTATGAGAGAAGAAACGATCCTGTTAGAACCTTTTCAAAAGGGATGAAACAACGAGTTAGCATCGCATGTGCAATAATTCATGATCCACATATACTTATCTTGGATGAACCTACAGAAGGATTAGATGTTCAAAGTCGAAGACTGGTAATTGAAACGATAAAACATATGAATGGAAAAGGGAGCACTATCTTTCTAACAACCCATAATATTGAAGAAGCAAATAAATTATGTCAGAGGGTCTGTATCATTAATAAAGGAAAGATTGTAGCCATAGATAAACCTGAGATATTAAAAAGTACCTTTGAAAAGACCCAATCCATAGAGATATCCTTTGACCAAAAAATAAATAGAAATTTGTTCGTGTCCGATTTCATATCTAAGATCGATCTTTATGGGGATAAATGGCGATTATACACAAATGATCTGGATAAAACAATCAAACATGTTGTAACTTTGGCGCAAAAGAATGACTTAAAAATAATCTCCATGAAGACATATGGGCCGAGTCTTGAAGAAGTGTTTGTCAGACTTACTGAGGTGGATAGATGAATTATTCTGTTTTTATACGAGGTGTCGTAGTCACCACTGAAAAAAACATCAAAATATATTATAATAAAGCTCCAGTAATAATATATGGTTTGTTGTTTCCTCTTTTTCTATTCTTTGCTTTTTATATAGGTAGAAATATCGACATGTCTATCTTCTTCCCTGGATTTCTTGCTATGGCTTTGTTTTTTACTGCTTCATCCGTAGGGCCGCTGATCACCCCATGGGAAAAGCAAGCAGGAACTTATGAAAGGTTATTATCTTAGCCAGTAACCATCAATACTATAATTTTGGGAGATGTTGTTGCAGGCTCAATCTTTGGATTGATTATTACCTCCATAGCTATAGTAGTCAGCGCTATTTTCCTGAATATTGTGATTACCAGTATTACATTATTATTGATTGCTATAATTTTAGGAACTCTGTGTTTTGCATCATTAGGTGTTCTTTTGGCATCTCCATCTGCTCATTCGCCTTCTCACATAATGATGTTTTCTAGTTTGGTGCGTTTTCCATTAATTTTTATTAGTGGTATTTTCATTCCTCTACCGGAGCTATCAGGATCCGGAAAGCTTTTATCATACATTTCTCCCCTTACATATCTTGTAGATATATTTCATGCAAGCTTAAATGGAACATCGTTTTTCCCTTTGACAATTGATTTACTAGTTTTAATCGTCTTTACTTGTAGTTTCTTGCTTATAGCAAGCTTATTCCACAAAAGGAATATGAGAAAAGGATTATGATAAAAGAGATTTACCAAACAATGATCTCCAAAAAGTTACCATGCTTATCATAACACAAAAATTAATCCATACTTTTTAATTCTCATTGGAAATCGAATTCTACAGAGCCTTTTTTTGTTATTCTTATTAGTTTCTCACAATTCCAGACTAAGACCTGCCCTAATCTCTAAAAACGCATCTGGAAACTTCCTGGCAATCTCTTTTTTATGAGCAGTGCAGTGCCCTGCTCCAATCAGGTTCAACCCTTTAAGCAGATCGTACTCCATGCTTCCATGTAACCCTCCTATTATGCCCGCTACTCTACCGAATTTCAATGCCGCACCCATGATTTCAGTAAGTCCGGGATGAGAACATCCAGTAATGACATATAAACCGCTGCCTGAATCCACAATGAGGGACTGTTCCCTCACACCGCTGCCGAGTTCACCTGTGGTATAGATATTGCGGCAAATTTCCTGTGCCTCAGAAACCTCAATCAACTTTGCCTGTGAAGCTATTTCATTTTTCAGGCTTTTCGAGAACGAGACAGGTACATATACCTCAATTTCCGGATTTGTATTCAACAAAGCAAAGAGTCCCCCGGTGTGGTCTCCATGCTCATGAGATAATATTACTTTTGTAATCTCCTGTGAAGATATGTCGAGCATTCTCAGATTATAAAGCAGTGCTCTGCCATCTCCACCAGTATCGAAAAGGATATTCTCTTCTTCTGTCTTGATATAGCAGGAAAATCCCCAACCACTGATAAGGCCCTCTTCTGCTTCATTATCATAAACTATTGTCAATTTCAGCTTTTCCACTTCCTATTGAATCTGTTTCTAAGATAATAATCGGGATATAGTGCGAACAATGAACTATGTGCAACCAATTCTATCTTTAAGCGCTATAGTTGTCACTGGTGCATCCGAATGTTGAGTAAAAAGGGCATCATGACCAATACACAATCCAAGTATGATATAAGTCGGTCTTTTATTTCCTCATTTGAACATATCATGTAAGCTTTTCCCTGACATTTTCCCAGAGATCTTTGACCTTGTTCGAAAACTCACCATCAGAATACTCGATAACAGTCATCTCTTGAATCATAGCTTTGGTTGGTGCATCGTCATAAGGCAGTTTACCCACAACCTCAATTCCACGGTCTTTGCAATATTCCTCGATAATAAGGGAATTCTTCTCGTTTATATCGTATTTATTTATACAAACCACAGCCGGAATATTGAAATGATCTGCCACATCCAGTATTCGCTCAAGATCATGAATGCCAGATACACTCGGTTCAGTAACAACCAGAACCATATCGACACCAGCAATAGAAGCAATTACAGAGCACCCGGTTCCTGGAGGCCCATCTATGATAATCAGATCTCTATCATATTTTTCTGCAAGCTTTCTGGCGTTGTCCCTAACAACTGCGACTAACAGGCCACTTGCCTCCTCTGCAATACCAAGTCTTGCATGTGCCATTGGCCCGAATCTTGTTTCGGAATTGTAGGCATCTCCTGCCTTTCTCTCAATCATACTGATTGCCCCTTCCGGACAGACATATGCACAGACACCACAACCCTCGCATCCGTAAATATCAATCCTGATATCATTGGTTATGGCATCGAACCTACAGGCATCCTTGCAAATACCACATTTGATGCAGAGCGTTTCATCAATAGATGCGACTTTTAACCCGCTAACATCGATGGTCTCAATTATTTCAGGCTGCAATATAAGATGCATGTCCGCAGCATCAACATCACAGTCAGCAATCACAGCATTTTCTGCAAGCGAGACTAATGCCGCTGCAATAGTCGTCTTGCCGGTGCCACCTTTTCCACTTATTACCGTAAGCTCTTTCATATCCCTGCCTCTATGAGTTAAATCTGTGCCTGTATCTTATCTAATAGCTGTACAAATTTTACCTTCCACTCTGGTATCCTGTTAACAAAAGGGATTCCTTCAGAATACAACCGCGCAATCTTTCGGTCATGTGGTATCTTCATAAGAACGGGAATTCTCTCCGTATCGCAGTATTTCTCCACCCTATCATCACCGATGTCGCAGCGATTGATTATTATGCCAAAGGGTATTTCCAGTTTCCTTAAAACATCAAGAGCAAGCAGCAGATCGTGGAATCCAAAAGGCGTTGATTCGGTAACAAGAATGCAGTAATCCGCACCTTGGACAGAGCTAATAACCGGACACGCTGTGCCAGGTGGCGCATCGAATATTGCAGTTTTGCTTTCATCGACATGTTTCTTCAAAGCTTTGATAACAGGAGATGCCATCGCTTCTCCGATATTTAACACTCCGCGATAGAACTCTATGTTCCCACCTTTGGATTTTTCAATTATTCCAATGCTTCTGTTCTCATAAACGATTGCGTCTTTTGGACAGACCATGGCACATCCACCACATCCATGACAGAGTGCAGGGAATACAAGTACATCTTCTGGCAGTACAGCGATTGCATTGAACTGGCTAAACTCAGAGCACTTGCCGCAGAAATCACATTTGGTCTTGTCCACGACAGGTGTTAAAATATTTATATCTTCAACCTTCTCAAGCTTAAATCCCAAAAATAAATGACAGTTAGGCTCCTCCACATCACAATCAAACAGCTGCACATTTTCAATTGAAAGGGCAAAATTAACAGCTACCGTTGTTTTCCCTGTCCCACCTTTCCCGCTTGCAATTGCAATTTTCATATACTTAACCCTCAATTTTTTTTGGTTAATTTACTCTGTAGGTGATGTGAGTGTACTCAACTCTGAAATCTTCCCCACAACCTTTTCAACATCTTCCACTGCCTCCGGCATTTGGAGCATCTTCACAAAACTATCGCGAAGCGTGTGGAATGGTCCCTCGCCAATTTCGCCCACGATTACGACATTGACACCCCGACTTTTCAGAAACTCAGCAGTCTTCACACCTCTTTTCCTATCCAAACCAGCAGCAGGGTTCTCGCTGACATCCCAGTTTTTTATTTTATCATATTCAAGCTCTATAATGATATAATACGGTGCTTTGCCAAAATGTCGGGAGATCTTTGAGTCTAAACCTTCTTGCATTAGAACAGGAACTGCAACCTTCATTACTGCCATATTTCCAAGCTTTGCATTGATAACTAAATGTTCCAGATTCTTGACCTCATTTTTCACCGTCTTTTCTATTTCCTCGGAAAGCATATCCACTCTTTTAAGATTGGTATCGCCTTCTATTTCAACTGCAATTTCCCCGAATACAACCAGACCGGACTTTCGAAGTCTGATATCCTCAACCATCTTCACGCCTTGAATACTGCCCACATTGTGCCTGATTCTTGTAATTGAATCCTTATCCAGCCATGCATCCATCAGTGTTAGTGCAGAATCTCTAGCAATACCAATTCCGAGCTTGAATATCATAAGAGAGATGACCAGCACCCCGACACCATCGAACCACGGCAGGCCTAAAATTGAACCAGCAATTGCAACAACAACAACTAAAGAACTAAAAACATCTGTGTAGGAATGCATTGCATCAGCAATCAGGGCCTGCGAATCTATTTGTCTGCCGATTCGAACTTTGTATTGAGATAGAGTATACATTGCCATTACCGAAAAAACGGCTGTTCCAAGCGCAATTCCCTGCAGTGCTATTTCAACAGGATTTGTGATGCTTACCAGTGCATCGCGCACAAGTTCGACCCCAGAGAAGAGGATTACAATGGAAACGAAAAGTGAAACTAAGTTCTCTGCTTTGTAGTACCCGTACGGAAACTCTTCTCCTGCACCTTTCAGACTTAACTTAAGCCCAACCCATAGCAAGTGATGTGAAAATATCCAATGATGTGTGAACAGCATCAGCAATCAGGACAGAACTTCCAGAATAAAAGCCAACAGTTCCTTTTAGAGTTGCAAGAAAAACTAACGTAAGAGTAGAGTTCTTTGAAGCATTAGCTCCCAACATTAATTTTTCCTGTACAGCCATTCTTTCACATCACTCTTGAAAAAGGAAGAAAGGGACATATTCCTTCTTGAATTCTTGAGTTTTACAATTAATCATCAAATAGTTCTTGATAAATTGACCTTCGCTTACTAACTCAAATTTCACCCTATGTACTTGTATTTTGATTAGGTTATCATCTTTAATGATGAGACTGGCATACATTCTCACTTGTGGCTCTGACAAGCTTTCTGGATTCCACGCCTGAATAGCATCCTGAACAATTCACTGCGTACCGATTACACTTTTATTCCAAAGTCTTCAAACTATCTGCACTTCCCTACGACAGAAACTCTGGAGGCAGTCAAACACAAATCATATGCTGACCTGTGTTTGGAATCGATTCTACTTCTTTGTTTCAACATCCATCAGTGTGTAGGTTGGAGCTCTGCCAAAATGCTGAACAACGAAGTCTTCTAAAACATTTTGTCTCATTATATGAATATTTATTTTTATCAAATAACAGATTTAATTGATTGAAATTTTGTAGACATTGAAATTTTTTATCTGCAACTACCCATTCCTCGGCCTCTGCCACGCCCCATTCCTCCACCTCTGCCCATACCAGCATAGGCAGGCTCAGTTGGGCCAGTGGTTGCTTGCAATTCACCTTTATTATACTGTTCGATTGCATTTGCAACCGAACCACTGGCTCCTGTTACCACTTTGATACCAGCTGCAGAAAGAATCCTAAATGCATTGGGACCAATGCTTCCTGTTATCAATACATCAATGCCTTTGTTCGCTATAGCCTGTGCCGCCTGTACTCCTGCACCACCTGGTGCTGAAATGCTCAGATTCTTATGAGCTTCGAATTCCATGGTCTCAGAATCAACGATGACAAAATACTGGCATCTTCCAAAACGCGGATCAACGACAGCATCTAAACTTCCAGCAGTAGCTGTACACATATTTTCACATATTTACCCCCAATGTATTATTCAGGTAGTTTTTGTTATAGTTTTTGATTGCCACTTACCATTGTATTGAATTTTTGTTGTCATTTATAGAGGGACACTACCGAGCTGAAGTCTCCTAACAATAT
>NZ_JAUVEY010000043.1:0-14090 GCF_030594565.1 Methanococcoides sp. | reverse complement strand
TCCCGTCACCTGCTGGATGACCTCCACATAGCCGAAACCAACACTTACACCATCAAAAGTGGAAAGGGGCTTGCTATCTATAACATCACGAACAGCAATATCAGAGGTTACCTGAGCCCTTGTATAATACGCATCCCTCGCTTTCTCGACCTGAATTATACTCTTCTCATGGTCCAGTTTCGTCACACAATACGGAGTACCCTTATTGATGTAAATCGCACCCTTAAAGCCCTCACGATAAGCACGCAACCTGTCGATATCCTTCTCAAGGGGCTTGCGGGAACCTTTCTCAAAAATAGTATAACCATTGCTGTCAGTGCCTCTGATATGGACACGCATATGCGTCCCGCCATCCAGGGAACGCTTCTCAAAACCGCCTTCAAGTAAACCTTCTTCCTCAAGGGCAGCGACTATTCGTTTGAACTCCTCACCGAAATAACGCTCATCCTCATCCCTTAAAGGCAGCTCCTTTGCTGCACAGAGCAAATGGTCGGCCTGAATGTTCCTATTCGAGACATTGATAACAGCCCGCTCGCACTCCTTAACGAAGAAATCTCCCGGATTCCTCATATAATACTGATCAAGGGCATTAGAATCCGCGACCAGAACAACAATGCTCTCACTGCTGCCCCTACCCGCACGGCCTGCCTGCTGTCTCGCACTCATCAAAGTGCCCGGGAATCCATCGATAATACAGGCATCCAGACCACCGATGTCAATACCAAGTTCAAGGGCCGTGGTCGAGATCACGCCTGCTATCTCCCCTCTTGACAATCCCTTTTCGATGGCCTCACGCTCATCGCCATAATAGCCGCCTCTGTAAGAGCTTATGGTCCTTTGGACACCTCGGCCTTCAAGTTGGTTCCTTGCCTCCACGAACATCTTTTCGACCTTCTGTCTGGCCCTTGTAAAGACAATGGTCTGAAGATCGTTCTGGACGAAGGTAGTGAAGATATTGACAGTGTCACCAAAGCTCGCTTTCCGAACAGTGAAATTCTTTGATCGGGAATAAAGAGGTGGGTTCCAGAACATGAACTTTTGAGCACCTCTGCCGGAACCGTCATTATCTATCAAAGTAACATCCTTGCCTATCAAGGCCGAAGTATGTTCCATTGGATTTCCAATGGTCGCAGTACAGCAGATATACTGCGGACTTGAACCATAATGGTCACAAATGCGGTTAAGTCTCCTCAAGAGGTTGGCCATATTGATCCCTGTGACACCGCTATAAGTGTGGCTCTCATCAAGAACTATATATTTGAGGTTCGAGAGGAACTTCTTCCACTGCTGCTTCCACTGTAAAAAGCTCAAATGCACCATTTCAGGATTTGTAAAAAGGATACGCGGATTTCCATACTTCACTGCGGATTTCTCCTCAGGGGGCATTGTTCCGATGAACTTGTTAATATTGAGATCGATTCCCATGGAATCCCTGAACCTCTCAAAACTCTCAAGCTGGTCGTTCACAAGAGCGTTCAAAGGAGAAATATAAAGAGCAGTTGCATTAGGATCATCCATCAACGTCTCAAAGATAGGAAGCATGTAACACAACGATTTCCCGCTGGCAGTACTGGTGGAAAGCACTATATCCTTACCGTCCAGCACCTCTTTTACAGCATCAGCCTGATGAGTATAAAGTTCTTTGATCCCTTTCTCAGCAAGAGCATATCGTATCAAAGGTTTAAGTTCGACCGAACCGAATTCCGCATCCCGTGGCAAAATATTCTCTACGTGAACTATCTGACCTTCATAGCCACGTGAAGAACTGATGATCTTGATGATTCCTGATATATCCATTAATGAAAACCAACCGTAAAAACACGTGATTATACTTAAAATATCAGGACAGGGGTTCTGTAGAAATCCTCGATGTTCGAACACAAACCATTTTTTAAAAAAATATGATATGTTGCATAATGTTGGAATATAATCCCAATTCCAGCTTATATATTTGATTTTGGTATTTTTTTATGCAGAGCCAGTAGAAGATTATCTTGAAAGCTCATTTCCTGTAATGTGGTGTGAGCTTTCTTTCTATTCTGGTAAATATAATATCAAATGCTATCGCTATCAGAATCGCCGGAATAGCACCTGCGAGGATCTTCTCATTATTGAATGCAACAAGTCCTTGAAATATTAGCTCGCCAAGGCCACCACTTCCGATATACGCCGTGAGAATAGCAATACTATTGATGAGAATGAAAGCGAACTTAACACCCGCAAAAATAGCGGGATAAGCATTCGGCAACCGAACATAGCGAAGTATCTGCCACTCGTTCAACCCGATGCCATCCGCATAATCAAGCATTGACGGATCGACCGTTGAAAGCCCAATACAAAGTGAACTTTAGAATATTTATACATTTGGTTGCCAGCATTTTTTTCACTATGCATCAACCAAAAATGAATCAATTGCTTAGAAATTATAAAAATAGTTAAATTCGTTTTATCGGTAACTTCAAAGAATTAAAAAAAGAAAGAACGACTCGTGTAAGATCCAAGATCTAAATAAAAAGGAACAGGATGCTTATTAAACAGCATCCTTTCCGATCTGTGCAATAGTATCATCAATGTCTTTTGCCAGCTCTTCAGGAAGACCTGTAATACCAACATCGAGGAAACCACGTACGATCATTCCCACTGCATCTTCTTCTGAAAGACCGCGTGCCATCAGGTATTCGACCTGTTCTCTGGCGATCCTTCCAACAGCGGCTTCGTGAGTAAGTTCTACATCTGCCACATTTGCTTCAAGGACCGGAATGGCAAGCTGTGTACCTCCATCCTTAAGGACAAGACCATGACATTCAAGGTGACCCTTACAATGCGGTTCATTTGCCACCATTTCGCCTCTGGCAATGACCTTACCGCCTGTTGTGATGGTTCTTGAGATAAGTTCGGCCTTTGTGTTGGGTGCATTGAACAGAACCCTGCTGCCAAGGTCGAGCTCTGATCCAGGATGAGCAACAGCTATGGTATGGAATCTTGCAAATGCCCCTTCCCCATCAAGTATCGCAGTCGGATAGGATTGAATTGATCTTACAGGCTTTAAAAGGATGTAATTATTAACGAACGATGCTCCTTCTTCCAGATGGATAACTGTCCTTGGTCTGACACCAACATCATCCGCCCAGTTGTGTATCATAGTAAAGTTCAGAACACCGCCCTTCTTGACATATATTTCAGAGATACCAAGATGCATTGCTCTTTCAACACCTTTTTTGGTAGTACAACCTGTAATGACATCGAGCTTTGCATCCTCTTCCACGATAAGGATGTTATGAACGGTCTGTGCAACGTCCTTATGCCCCATCACAAGACATGTCTGTACAGGCATGGAGCTTTTTTGTCCGGCAGGTGCACGGATAAAATAACCGTTAGCATCTTCAAGATAGCTCTTTGCGGTGTACTTGTCAGCATCCACTGAAACAAGTTTCCAGGAATAATCCTTGAGCCAATCATGCTTTTCCATGGCTTCATGAAGTGACATCAACTCAATGTTGGGATCCTTAAGTGAAGAGTGGGAAACTGCGTTATCAAGCATCAGGAAACTGCCTGAGCGTTCCTTATCATCAGTCAACACACCAACGTTCAGAAGTGTTTGCTTGAAATCATCATCAAGGTCCTCAAGATCCTCTGTTTGCGGCACTTCCTTTGCAGCAACCTCGAATTCGTTAAGGTCGAAATCCTCTCCATACATTGCAGATTTTTCAATGGCCTTCTCAGCCTTTTCCTTTAGAGAGTTGCCTGTTTGCATTTTATACACTCCTGATATCCATGTGCTTTTATTTCCTTAAGCATTTCACGCGGGTTGCCCCTGCACATGACAACACCATTACAGAGTATGTATCCCACGTCCGGTTCAACGTAATCGAGAACCTGACCTGTATGTGTTATAATAAGTGCAGAATTTCCTCTCTTGTAATGGTCCACGGAACATTTCGATCTGCTTGAGAGCAACTCATCGATGGTCGTACCGATCTCTTCTATGCTCACAAGATCTACACCTGATTCCGGTTCATCGAGCAAGTAAAGGCATGGGTTCTGTGCGGAAAGCTGCAACAGTTCAGACCTTTTAATCTCACCACCGGAAAAACCGACATTCACATCCCGGTCCATGAAGCGTTCCATATCCAGCTTCTTAGAAGCAGCATCTGTATCGAAGCTATGGTCATTACTTATTACCTTGACCAGATCCTTAAGTTTGACACCGGTAAGGTTGGGTGGCCTCTGTGTCATGATCCCAAGACCACGCTCAGCCCTTTCATTCACTGAAAGATGGGTGATATCCTCTCCCTTGAACAATATCTGCCCACTCACAATATCATAACCACTAAATCCCATAAGCGTCATGAGAAGAGCAGATTTGCCAGCACCATTTGGACCAAAAAGGACAGTCGTGCTGCCCTGTTCCACTTTGAGATTGACCTTGTTAAGGATTTTCCTTCCGCCAATCTCTACTGTAAGATCTTTTATCTCGAGCATATTTCCTCCGATCGTTTTGAAGAGATCTCTTTTTTATATTGAAGTACAAGAATTCCAGACTTCGTAGACTGTTAACAGATAATAAATGTAGACCGTATTGCAAATCAGAATACATGTCTAATACTTACGTCTATCGATATTAATTACAGTTTAGACTTAAAACACATTCAACATAAAGGTTTTGAGTAATTGTTAACAGCGTAAAATTGCGTTCGATAAGATCTATGCATTATTTTTCAAGATCAAAAGCTATTAATTTTTTTAACTGATCATAATTTCAGGAAATATTGAACAATATAAAATCGAAATGTTTATAATGCATTAGGCAAATTTTATGGACTGTTGTATGGCATGTTGAAGTTATCAATTGGATAATATAGACATAAAATTGTCAATTTATTGATGGGGGTACCATACATGAAAGTAGAATATTCTATATTTGGAACTATAATATTATCTTACTTTGCTTTGGGCATATTCGCAGAAATTCACAACACTTTGGTAACCGGTACGCTCTTAACGAACTTTACACCATTTTCAATCGCAGAAAGAGTTCTTTTTCTCATTATAACCACTATATTTGGAGTCATGACCTTCAAATTCTTTGGAAATAACAGACTTGCTGATCAGTAATAAGATCATAAAGATACCTGCATATCTTATGTTCCAGCTGAAAGAGTAGAATGCCACCACACATATTCGAAACTGGCATTCTTAAGCTCCTTTTGTCCTCCAGGACCGTTGAACTCATCCCAATCAACATAAAGAGCATCATCAAATGCTATCTCGGTCTGGAAGATCTTCACCATGTTCTGATCTCCCATTCCATTCCGCCTTATTGCATTTCCAGTGAAAACGATCTTTTTACCAGCTAATTCCTCCGGATGTGTGACAATTACTGAAGTAGCTGTGAAAACAGAATCTACCATTGAAGCTTTTAGATCAGGATTAGTATAAAGCCACTTTTTTTCAAATCCGATGACAATAGAATCGATATCTTTATAGTAGCTCACTCCGGTTATGCGGACTTCAGAAGCATCAAGAGCCAGGGATATTTCATCAAACAGGATATTCTCGATCGTTTGGTTTTCCTGTTGTACGGAAATGTTCATTGGGTCGCTATCAAAAGGGAGATTACCATATATCAGAGCAGTTAAGCAAAGAATTAGAAATATTAGTAGAAAATGTCTGCGTATTTCTAATTGTAGCATTTTTTTCACTCCCCAGCGATATTATGTGGAAGTAATAAATAAAATAACTTATAAAAAAGGTTTTCGACTTTATCTAAAAAAAAGATGAAAAATCAAATAAAATAGATAAAAATGATCTTGTCTTTATCGAGAATAATCTCGAAAACTCAACAAAATCAATTTTGCTATCAAAGTGACATCGATCAGAGATCAGTTATATCCAGGCTACCTTCCCATACACCATGAACATTACAGTATTCAAGAGCACAGAATGACTTAAATTCCTCGATGTGTTCGATCTTGAAGCTAACGTCCGGTATAGTGTTACCTGGACTAAGGACCATCCGGCCAAGGTTTACTGACTCCCCTGTCTGTTTCACACCATAGAGTTCTATCCATGCGATGTGGTGTTCAATTGTGTTTGGATGCGCAACCTCTTTGCCCACGATAACCCGAACTAAGTCATTCCCATCTCCACCATGACCACTTAGGATCACGATAGTTGGAACATGCTTTTCGAGCATCACATTCTCAGCTTCCGTGTATTCCCCTTTTAAAATATTATTAAAACTCATGTTATCACCTTTTAACTATAATACCCATTTTTCATTAACAGCTTACGTATATGCTCTTGTTGGTAGGATCATGAGATCAAAGACGATTCTGAATGTCATTTCATGTCATTGTTTTGAAAACATTCTATTGATTTAATCCAAAGGGTACTCTTTTGCTTCTTTACCCAAAAAATATCCCAAAACAGTCCTGATACCTACGACTGCACCCAAAAGTATAAGTTCTTCAGTTGTGGGAGCTAACACCGTCTCAAGAATGTCAGCTGCTATGTAAAACTCGAGTCCGAATATTATTCTATTAGTTAAATCCCTTCGGATCTCATTATATTCATATATTTTCTTAAATATCTCAAGCATGATCAGCTTGTACGTTGATCTTAAGCCACCATACGTTATTAAGATCGTTCCCACTATCGTGAATAAACTGGCAATTGATCTTAAGATGATTTCTACGATCGTATATGTATCCACTTGATCCCCCACTTACTAATAATTAGAAATATGTCGTCATTTCTACTTAAAGTTTAATGAACTTCGAATCTGATCCAGCAATGACCATCCATTGTGCATATCAAAGCCTTCACAAAAAAAGATGAACATGGAATCCATTTGGACATACTTAAAAATGAATTGAAGATCATTCATCTTCAAATAGATGTTCAAGGTACAGCTTCCTGACACATGTAGAACCGTATGGACCAATTATTCCAGACTTTAGTTCGACATACCAGCATTCATTCATGGACCTGCCACAACATCGACATTTACTGCTTTCTTTTTTGAAAACGATTTTAGGTTTGTAGAATTCCAAGGCATGTGATTCAAGACAGAAATGATAAGTACCATCCCTCTTCTCAACTAGTCCTTCCGTTCTGGCAGCTTCCATTATATCATGCACTACATCATAGTTCTTGGTCACTGTTTTGGACAACAATGTTCTGATCTCAAGTGGAGATAGTTCAGTTGCACTTATTGTTGCAATATAGTCCAGTCCTTTCTGGACAGTCTTTGAATATTTCATTTCATCCCTTTATCAATTTGCCATATAGAATGGAGTGAATCTCGCTTTACCAGTATTAATTGCAGATAATGACCACATACCTTCGCCCATGAAGATATGTGTCTGGTATAAACATACACAAGGAACTTTTCATTATTAAATATTTACATGATTATTGAATTCTTGCGTTTGCATATGTTAATGGCATCAAAAAGAAAGAGACCTACAGTATACCGACCACATCAATCGATACTATCGACAACGTATATGGATTTCAATCCCACTATGGTCTGATTTTAACTAATAAATTCATCCATGTTTTAACATGTTTTTTTATAAAGATAATAGTGTTAGGATTAAATACGCATGGGCAAATACTGCAATAAAGCACGATAATCAACGTTCTGGTTTTTTGGCAAGTACAAAATAATTTTAGATTTGTTGGATTGTACATTCTAAAATCGACTTAGTAAAAATTTAGCGTACAAAAAATTAACGTTACCTATATCCCCGCACTTTTCTTAACAGGTTATCTTCTTCTGGAAGAATGAAGCTGTACATTAGGGTTCATTATAATACTTAAGTGGCATAAACTCATTATGTAAATTATCTGCTTAAAAAATTCATTGAAAATTAGACTGATAATATTTAGTTTTGCTAAAGGGGATATTGTACGATGACCAAAGAAAAATTGGCATGTGATCCACATAAGGAAGCGTGTAATTTCAATCCTGCAGTTTTTTATTCTTCCTTGGGATTGGCCATACTGTTTGTGATCTGGGGGGCAGCATTTCCTGGTTCCATGCGATCTGTTTCTAATCTTGCACTGAGATTTATAATCGATCAATTCGGTTGGTTATACCTGTTTGCAGTTTTTGGATTTTTGATTTTTGTAATAGCGATTGCTTTGAGCAAATATGGAAGCATTAAGTTAGGTAAAGACGATGATGTGCCAGAATATAGCACATTTTCGTGGATAGCCATGCTGTTTACTTCAGGTATGGCTATTGGTCTTGTTTTCTGGAGTATTGCAGAACCCATAACACACTTTACATCTCCCCCCTTCGGGTCTGCCGAAACCCCGGAGTCAGCCACGTTGGCTCTGCGTTATGTTTTCTTCCACTGGGGTTTGCATCCATGGGCTATCTACAGCCTTGTGGGCCTTTCTTTGGGTTATTTCCAGCACCGTAAAGGTCTTCCAATTCTTATCAGCTCCGTTTTCTATCCTATATTGGGAGATCGCATACATGGGCCAATAGGCCATGTTATCGATGTCCTGGCAGTATTTGCCACAATTTTCGGCCTGAGCACGTCTTTGGGTCTGGGTACCCTGCAGATCAGCAGTGGTCTGAATTTCTTATACAATACACCTGATTCTGATCTTGTTCACTTGTTGATCATTGGTGTAATGACAATCATCTTCACCGGAGCAGCTGTTTTAGGTATCGAAAAAGGGATCCAGTTCATTGCTGAAAGAATTTTTTATCTGGCTTTGATACTGATGGGATTCCTCCTTGTATTTGGACCTACGACATTCATATTTGACATGTTAACAAATACGACCGGGTCTTATCTACAAAACATCTTGTCCATGAGTTTGTGGACCGATCCTGTAATAAAAAGCGGTTGGCTTGGTAGCTGGACTCTGTTCTACTGGGCATGGTGGATATCATGGGGACCTTTCGTAGGCCAGTTCATTGCCAGAATTTCCAGAGGCAGAACCATTCGTGAATTTGTTATCGGGGTCCTTATAGTTCCGACTGCATTCAGTTTCCTGTGGTTGGCAATTTTCGGTTCGACTGCCCTTGAAATAGAATTGTTTGGTAATGGTGGCATTGCTGAGGCTGTTTCGCAAAACGTAGCATCTGCCTTATTTGTTACATTGGCCAACTATCCTCTGGCATCGATAACCTCAATTATTGCTATCGTCCTGGTTGCCGGGTTCTTTGTCACTTCAGCAGATGCAGGGACCTATGTTATAGCCATGCTCACTTCCAATGGCAGCTTAAAGCCAAAGGACAGTGTAAAAGCCATTTGGGGTATCATTTTGGGCTCGGTGGCAGCTGTTCTTCTGGTGACAGGTGGGCTAGTTGCGTTGCAGACCGCGGCCATTGTAGCGGCTTTCCCATTCATGTTCGTGATGATTGCAATGGTTTATTCCATTATCAAAGCTATAAGTTCAGAAAAGGTCTAAGCATTATAAGATTCAAGACGCTGGTGCTCCGGGAGAGGATTGAAAGGTTAGTGCCAGCACTTTATTCCTTTTTATTTTCAACTTGGTTCTTTTGCTTACCTTTTTCTTTTTGGTCTTGTAAAACTCTTTCAATTTCCATATTTTACACAAATAACATACAAAATTTGGTGTATATATTAACAAAAAAGTGTACTTGCCTAGATATATACCTCCTCCAGAGGTACATTGCATCCTATACAACTCCATGCAATGAACCTTTCGATCACCTTATCTCCCGTTCATTATAAAATATGCAAATATCGAAAATTGTTTCATAGATCGGAGTTCATATATTATTTGTAAGACGAACTTGTTGCAATCCATAGGACTAAATAGTTCGATATTCCACAGATAGAACAGAACGATCTGATCAGGTGAAACACATGCTATTAAAATTCAGAGACAAGGAACCTCTTATAGCTGAAACTGCTTTTATTGCAGATTCTGCAGATATAATAGGAAATGTAATTATAGGTGATGGATCAAGCATCTGGTTCAATGCGGTTATCCGAGGGGATCTGGACAGGATACATATAGGAAACCGTACAAGCATCCAGGACAATGCCATGATCCATACCGACCCTCCCTTCGGAGTCGAGATCGGAGATGACGTATCCGTAGGCCATGGAGCAGTATTGCATAGCTGCAAGATCGGGAACAATGTGCTCATTGGCATGAATTCCACAATTCTTTTCGGGGTTGAGATTGGAGAGAATTCCATCGTTGGCGCCAATGCACTTGTTCCCTCAGGAAAGAAAATCCCGCCTAACAGCGTTATCACAGGAGTTCCCGGAAAGGTCAGAAGGGAAGCCACACCGGAAGATGTTGCCATGATAAAGGAAAATGCAGCATTATATGTGGAATTGGCAGCGGAATATAAGATGCAGCAGAATAAAGAGAGCACGAAGTAAAGTAATAGATGTACTGCAGGCTTACATGAACATAACATCCCACAAACCTTCCATATACTACATAGGCGAAGAACTTGAAGGCTTTGGTATTCGTTGTTTTGTTCCTGAAACGCCTGTCAGACCAGTTTGATGAGTTGATGAAAATGCTTCTAATAAAAATAAATCGTTGTATTAATTTGTGTTAGAATGAAAATTCAGATAGACTCAATTAAACTAAGAACACTTATATTTATTTTAAGTAGCAAACTTGGTTTATCACATTTATATATAATATATAAAGATAATATGATATTGCCATACGTAAGGATGCCATCAATATGAAATCCAACTTAGAGAACATTGGACTGAAATGGATCCACAAAAATAGCCGTATATTTGCAATTTTATGGAAACCTGTAGGCAATTGGGCAGTGGAATTCGTTTCAGAGAATATCGATCAATATGGATATTCACAAGAAGATTTCTCATCTGGAAAAATGATGTATGGTGACATAATATATCCTGAAGACACTGATAAGATCAACTCTGCGTTATTAGAATGTGGGGAAAATAAAGATGAGCAGTTCCTTGATCTGGAATACAGAATAATAAGCAAGTCTGGTAAATTGCACTGGGTTGCAGAAAGATCACTTCTGATACGTGATAATAAAGGCAACATAATTAACATTCGGGGTCTTGTCCTTGACATTACTGAACATAAGAATGCCGAACTGGAACTTAGGATATCAGAGGAGAAATATGTCACACTTGTAGAAAAGGGAAATGATGGAATAATAATTGTACAGGATGATACTCTAAAATTTGTAAATTCTAAAATATGTGAACTTCTGGGATATGAAAGAGAAGAGTTACTGGGTGGACAGGTTTTGGATCATGTGCTTGTCGATTATAAGCGCATGATCTCAAAAAGGTACAACAAGACCTTAAATGACAAAATGAATGTCCGCCGTAATAGTGAAGCAGAGTTTTTAACAAAACAGGGTAACAGATTTCCTGCAGAGATCAGTTTTTCATATATTCACCATGAATTTAAGCCTGCAGTCGTCATGACCATTAGAGATATTTCCGAGAGAAAGCGTGCTGAAATAGAACTTAAGGACTCCGAAAAAAAATATTCCACACTTGTGGAAAAAGGAGATGACATGATCGTCATCGTTCAAAACGACAGTCTCGCTTTTTCAAATCCAAAATTTAGGTCTGTAACAGGCTATCAAAAAGATGAGGCAATTGGTAAGCATTTCTCGGAATTCTTTTCAAAAGGATATCGCAAGATGATAGGCGAACGTTTCAGGGGTGACATGGCTAAGAACTGGACTTCACCTCGTAAGTACGAAGTAGAACTAATTTCTAAGGACAACGAGAAGATAGCTGCTGAACTTAATTCATCCATCATCGAACACGAGGGTAAACCGGCATATATGGCAATAATAAGGGATATCCGGGAACAAAAGGAAAGGGAAAGGGAGCTTCTTGAATTACTGGAAATGCAGAAACTTTTGGTAAATGTAATTAACAATAGCCCTACGGTCATATTTATATGGCGACCTGAAAATGACTGGCCGGTGGAATTCGTTTCAGAGAATATATCCCAATTTGGCTATTCCGTAGAAGATTTTATTTCCGGGAATATATTGTATGGGGATCTAATACACCCTTCAGACATTGAAAATGTAAAAGCGGAAGTATTGCGATGCAATCTGGCGGGAATAGATTTCTCATACGAATACAGGATATTTACAAAATCAGGAGAAATTAGATGGGTCGATGAAAGATCTATCTACAAACGCGATGAAAGGGGGGATGTGGAATACATTCAGGGTATTATTGTCGATATTACCGATCGCAAGAATGTAAATGATTTCATTCATATTGAAGCCGAGGTCGGAGATTTCTTCAGCCCCACAGGAGATATGAAAAGCGTATTTGAACAATTTCTTGAGTTTACATTGCAGATAGATAAGATCGATTGTGGGGCATTGTATCTTGTGGATGATCTGACAGGGGAACTAAGCATAGTGGCACACCGCGGATTATCCGCCAATTTTGTAAAAAGCACACGGTATTACGATCCTAAATCAATTAATGGCAAATTGTTCACCACAGAATACCCAATATATAAGTTATACTCTGAGATAAATGCATTAAATAAAGATGAAGATCTAAGTTACGAAGATCTGAAAGCTATGGCAATAGTCCCGATCAAACATAACAAGAAGATCGTGGCTGTGCTGTTTCTGGCATCCCATAGTGAATCTGAGATCCCGTCAGATATTCGCAGTTCCATCGAAACTGTTTCTATGCAGGCAGGGTCAATTATTGGTAATATCAGGGATAGGCCACAAGTGGTAAAAAGCACCGATATTTCCCAATATCTGATCGATTCTTTGGAAGATCTTTTTTTTGTTATTGGTATGGATGGGTGCATACTCTACACTAATCAGTATTTCGACGATCTTATGGGCTATGTGAAAGATGAATTGATTGGCATGAGCCTCCTTAAGCTCTATCCACAAAATAAGGCACTTGAAGCAGCTTCAGTGCTTGCAGATATTATGGCTGGAAAAAAAGCTATCTCTAATATACCCATGGAATCATATGACGGAAACACTGTCCTGGCAGAAACCAAATTTACAAGGGCAAAATTAAATGAAAAAAGTGTATTGGTTGGACTTGGTCGTGAGCTTATCAATAGATGAAATTTAAGTACTTGTTAGAAAAAGACCATTCATCTCCTTGTCTTTTTTTGTTTTAAACCTATACATGGGAATTACTATTAGATTTATAGAAGATTTGTTGAATTTAGGGTAGGGGATTTCTACAGAGCCAAAATCACATAATTTTCTAAAATTTTTATATTAAACTCACTTTTAATCTTAAAACTAAGCCCAGAGCAGTTTAATACTAAAGAGCTGGATCTTTCACTTCGGCAATGTCACATGAACTGTTGTACCTTTACCTTCCTCACTCTCGATCCATATCTTTCCTTTATGCCCTTCAACAATGTTTTTG
Source organism: Methanococcoides sp. (assembly GCF_030594565.1). Lineage (NCBI taxonomy): Archaea > Methanobacteriati > Methanobacteriota > Methanomicrobia > Methanosarcinales > Methanosarcinaceae > Methanococcoides > Methanococcoides sp. The sequence goes on along the minus strand of NZ_JAUVEY010000043.1, from coordinate 693 downwards.
CAGATATACAGCCCCAACCCGGTTCCCCCGTACCTGCGCCTGATTGAAGCATCAACCTGATAAAACCTCTGGAACAGATTGGGCATCAACCCCTTTTTAATACCGATTCCAGTATCGCTTACTATAATATGTATGCTTTCATCTTCTTCAATTGCGGATAATGTTATCAAACCCCCAGAGGGTGTAAATTTGATCGCATTGTCTAAAAGACTGGTCAAGATGCTGGTCAATTTGCCTTTATCCCCATTTATCAGAGGCAAATCACCCGGTACATTTCTTTCGAGTGATAAATGCTCCTTCTTAATTTCCAAAAGCATATCGTGGATCACGTCATCAATAATTTCTTCAATCTGAACTTTCTCAAATGCATATTCAATAGCTCCGGCCTGCACTTTACTTATGAATAATAAGGAGTCCACCAAATGCCTGAGTCGTTCAGAATTACGTAAAACTGTATTCAGGGCCTTTTTTTGCTCATCATTGATCTCACCTAACGATTTATCATCTACAAGTCCACTGTAGCCGATTATAGAAACAAGAGGTGTTTTGAGTTCATGACTTACGTTTGATATGAACTCGTCCTTCATTTTATCAAGGGATTTAAGATCCTCGTTTGCTTTTTGCAGCATCTCTTCTGCCCGCTTGCGTTCGACGATATCTGTCATTAGCTCTTCGTTTTTATCAGACAGTTCA
>NZ_JAUVEY010000138.1:0-5579 GCF_030594565.1 Methanococcoides sp. | reverse complement strand
ACAATATGAAAATTCCCACTCCGATACACCGCCGAAAGATCATCAAAAATACCTTCCTTCACACTCACTTCAACCCAATCTCTGAGCTTTAGCAAATGCTCTTTTATATTCTGACTTGCCGGGTCCACAGTAGAACAAACTATAACAATACCCATATCAGCAACCTGAACCCCATTATCTTCCGTCATAAAATAACTCCAATGAACAATTGAATTTTACTAACTGTTTTTCACTGATGGGCCTTCACGAACGAACACCCGTCACAAATTAAGAAATGATAACTAATGAGCTTACATGAAATTTCTAAAAAATTATCACTCCTTGACCATGTCAAACGCCCAACGGCTAATACTCGGCGCAATATTCCCACACCTTCGATGCTCAACAACATCAAGCCCCATATCAGAATACTGCCCCATCAATCCCTCTATCTGATATTGTTTCTTAAAAGCATAAAAATGAACATTCCCACCTTTTCTCACAAAAGGTAACAACTTCTCAAGAAAACCATCCATACCATACGGAGTGGGAATAATAGCACGATCAAACCTAGCCTTAAGAAAACTGCCGATATCCGATGCATCCGCCAGAATGGGATGAATGTTCCCATCAACATTGTTCAACCGCACATTCTCAAAAAGCCACCTACATGCATGAGGGTTCTTTTCAATTGCAACTACTTTTGCACCCTTTGCAGCAGCAGGTATAGCAAAAGGACCAATACCACAGAACGGAACAATGACATCTTCATCTGCCCTCACTTTTGAAGACACCCTCTGCCTTTCGAACGCAAGCCTTCCGTTAAAGAAAACTTCACGCAGGTCCATCCCAGACCTGAAACCGAACTCCTCATGAATAGTGACTGGAACATCCCCTAACAAAACCTCGAATCCGGCAACCCGATGCTCACCTTCCAGTTTGGTAACCTTATTGAGCACTCCGCGAATATTTCCCCTCGTTGAAGCAATATGTTCTGCCACCGGTAATTTGTAGAGCTCCAGCTCAGCAGGAACAGAAACAACCGCAATATCACCGACAATATCGAATCGCTTGGGGACCTGATCAAGGAGTTCTTCAGGAATGTTAGCTATTTTTTGGATCATGCTCATTGAATGAATATCCACCTGCATTTTATTAAAATAACACAGTAGACCTGATGTTCATAAATTCATAGAAGCCAAATCGAGAGAGTTCTCTCCCAATACCGCTTTTTTTAACTCCACCAAACGGCAGGTCGGCTTCCGGTTTGAAAAGACCATTTACACCAACTACCCCTGACTGTACCTGACATGCAAGTAAAGATGCTTTCTCTTTATCACTGCTCCAGATACTTGCACCTAGACCAAATTCTGTAGCGTTAGCAACATCCAGAGCTTCGGACTCATTCTCCACTGAAATTATCGGTGCAACCGGACCGAACGTTTCCTCCTTCATGACCTGCATATCAAGAGATGCGTTCGACAGCACTACCGGAGAGAAATAATATCCATTTCCCTCAACCCTACCGCCTTCAAGTTCCACTTTTGCCCCCATTGAAACGGCATTCTTTATCTGCCCTTCGAGTAATGAGACCTGCCCTTCACGTACAAGAGGACCAATATCAGTGTCCTTATCCAGGGGGTCGCCTATTTTGAGCTTACGTGTATTTTCCACAAATGCAGATGTGAACTCAGCAACTATTGAACTTTCAATGATGAAACGTTTGGAAGAGATGCAGGTCTGTCCGCTATTGAGGAACCTTCCGGCAACCCCTGCCTTTGCAGCTTTTTCAATGTCTGCGTCTTCCAGAACAATGAAAGGATCGCTACCCCCAAGTTCGAGCACACATTTCTTCATGTTGCGACCCGCGACCTCAGCAACCTTCTGACCGGCAGGCAACCCTCCTGTAAAGGTTACCGCTGCAATTTCCGGCCTCGATATCAACGAAGAAGCAGTAGGGCCATCCACAAGAAGTGTCTGGAAAACACCTTCTGGAAATCCGGCTTTTTCGAAAACAGATTCGATCTTAAGAGCACACATCGGAACATAACCGGAGTGTTTTAGAACCATCGTGTTCCCGCCTGCAAGAATATGTGAAGCAGCACTCAATACCTGCCAGAGGGGGAAATTCCAAGGCTTGATAGCAAGCACGGCCCCCATTGGCTCGTATGAGATAAAGGCGGAAGGACTCTCTTTCACAATATCAGGTTCAAGGAAAGAACAGATGTTAGCAGCAAAGTGGTCGAACATGCCGGCACATTTCTCAACTTCTGCAAGTGCCTGTCTGATAGGCTTTCCCATCTCCATTGTGATGGTCTCTGCAAGTTCCCGTTTATCATTTCGAAGCACCTTTGCAACATTTTCAAGATACACAGCCCTTTCAGCACCCTCCAGAGATCTCCAATAATGGAATGCTTCGTTCGATCTTTTAAGGATAAGGTCGACCTTATCAAGAGAATGAAATTCGAATTCACCATTAACAGTCCCATTTGTAGGATTGATAGATGTTATTTTTTTCATGGAGGGTAATTAATTCTGATTTGATTTAAATAAGTGGGATGGAAGCTAACATTTAAATATGAGATTACTGATTAGAGGGCGGAGGTACGTAGTTGATTAATATTCCATATAGGCCACTTTCCGCAACTAGATAGTCATTAATGATCTGGATAATCGGTTTTATCTGGGGGTGTATAGTATTCAGTACACCTGCGCTTTCAGCGATCCCGTCAATAGAATACATCTCAAAAATGCCTGCGATAACTTTACTGTTATTCGTTGTTCTGCCCATTCTTGCAATATATTTCACAAAGGCATATCTCAAGGATACAAAAGACAAAGCTGAAGAAGCAAAATTGCTTGGCATCACATTTCTTATGACGAATCTGGCACTTGACCTTGCGATGTACCTGACGATATACGACAAGGACTACTATTCGTATCTCTCGATATGGATATACTATGCATTGTTACTGGGAATCCCCTACTACATCGGAAAACGTATACAGGCATCGGAAGTGGCATAAAGCGAATACATATAAATGCATTCACTTCAAATATATTGATATGCAGCAATTACTTGATACCGCGGAAAATATCCGAACGATGGAAATAAGGGGAGCCGGAAGGATAGCTGAAGCAGCATCTGCAGCACTTCGTGATTATGTGCTCAACATAAAGGTGACGAACATCAAGGACTTTAATAAAAAAGTCGATGAAGCTGCCAGTATACTTATCCAGACCAGACCCACAGCAGTATCCCTCCCGAATGCAGTCCAGCTTACAAAGCGCCACACTGCAACAGAAGTCTCGGAAGCAAGGGAAGAGATCCTCCGTAACGCTGACAAGTTCCTGGAACAGGCAGGCCAGGCCCTTGAGAAGATGGGGGAGATCGGTGCAAAGAGGATACGCGACGGCGATGTCATAATGACACACTGCAATTCCCATGCTGCCCTTTCGGTCATAACAACCGCTTTTGAACAGGGTAAAGACATATCAGTCATTGCCACCGAATCAAGACCAAGAAGGCAGGGACTCATTACCATAAAGGAACTTAACGATCATGGCATCCCAACCACGCTGATCGTGGATTCCGCAGTAAGATATTGTATGAAGGATGTTGACACCGTAATAGTAGGTGCGGATGCAATAACCATCAACGGCGCACTTGTGAACAAAGTGGGTACATCCCAGCTTGCACTTGCCGCAAATGAAGCAAGGAAGAACCTCTTATGCGCGGCAGAGACTTTCAAGTTCAGCCCGAAGACCATTCATGGAGATCTTATCGATATTGAGGAAAGGTCACCGGAAGAGGTCATCGACACCGAGGTTCTTGCAGGAATGCCAAATGTGAAGGTCAAAAATCCTGCATTCGACATAACCCCTGCAGAGTATATTGACATGATAATAACAGAGGTAGGTGCATTCCCGCCACAGATGGCCTACACCATCATCAAAGAGCACCTCGGATGGGAATTTACAAAAATGGGCTGAAAGGGTCAAAGGTCTCAAAGGAGACCTTTTACATCATTATCAATAACACGTTTTGTTTCATCCAGTTCATCAACAAACTTAAGCCCGGTATCATCAAGCTTTTCTGAAACTGCAGACCAAAGGAGCTCATAGCTCGAGCCTTCTTTTTCCAAATCCATATCAGCATTCACCCTGTTCGCCATTTCGAATATCTGATCTTTAAGATCTTTCTTATATCGCTCCATATCACGTGAGAACTCATCCCGTAGTTTGTCCACCTGCCCACCTACCCTCTTTTGAGTAGAACGGATACCGATAGAAGAAAGATAACTTGTCCATGTAGCACCAATAACAAATGACTCCACATAATTGGAGACGCCCTCAGAAACGAACGTAATATCTACCTGACCGGAAAGAAGAGTTCCAAAAACGCCACCCAGAACGATATAAAAAAAGAACCCGAGCCCGCGTGAGAGGATTTGTCCATCCTTTATCTCTTTATCCAGAACATGCAGACGGACCCTTTCAGCTTCTACTTCCTTTAGATAACTTTCCAATACAGTGGATAGGACCTGTGTATCTTCAGATATCGAAGCAGCCTTCAAACGATCCTGCAAAGAATCTATGTCCGACTCGGTTTTCTCTATATGCTTACGATGTCTGCGAGCTTCTCTTTGCATATCAGAGATATCATAAAGAGGGCGGAATTCAGGAATGACCACATCCTTGGATATATAAACCAGCAATAGAGCACCAAACGCACCAAAAAGGAACGTTCCGAACTGAGCACCTTCCAACATCCATATCCCCCAGAGATGAACTTACATCATTCGATCAAATATCCCACCGGACTTTCAGTATAATAACTCGCTAACTGCTCTGCAGCCTGTGAGGACATCGTTTCTTCCGAACCGAACAGTATGCTTGAAAGAGATGGTTTGTTAATATAATAGACCACAGGTTCACCCTCGATACCACCAAGTTCAGCCGCTGCATCAATGGCATCATAGAAATTACCAAGCTCGTCCACAAGCCCGAGCTTCTGTGCTTCCTTACCAATGTAGATACGACCATCTGCAATATCTTTCACTTCACCCTTTGTCATATTACGGTTTTCCGCAACACTGGTAATGAACAGGTCATAGACGTCAAGCACAACATTATCCACATATTCTTTCTCTTCAGGAGTAAGTCCTCTCCAATCGCCACCCACGTCCTTGAATGAACCCGATTTGGAAACGTAGAACTCGATGCCTTCGTCGTCGTAGTACCCAGACTTATTAGTATAGACACTGATAACTCCGATACTTCCAGTAGTTGTGGAAGGATTTGCGACAATGAGATTTGCCGGTGCGGAAATATAATATGCAGCACTCGCTGCCACATCACCCATGGAGATAACCACAGGAATTCCCATGTCCTGCACCCTCTTGATCTCAGTAACGATCTCTTCTGCAGCTACAGGAGAACCGCCGCCGCTATTCACCCTAAGTACAATGGCTTTTACACTATCGTCCTCGGTTGCTTTACGCAGACTGTTACAGACATCTTCAGAAGTAGCATAACCAAAGCCAGAGGGGAGGTTTCCTGTCAGCATGAAACCCTGCACATAGATAACTGCGACCCGC
>NZ_JAUVEY010000098.1:0-8109 GCF_030594565.1 Methanococcoides sp. | reverse complement strand
CGTACCATTACGCTTGAATCTTTCCCGACAGAATAGAGCATGACGGGATTTTTAAACTCAGCAGCCACTTCACGAATAATATGGATTGACTCTGATTCGAGTTGTTTTAAATAGGAAATATTAGTGTCTTTCAACAAACTTCTCCACAACTTATAAGATTTAATAACTTATTCACTCAAAAGTCCTATGATATAAATATTTTATAATTATAGCCACCTGAAAAATATATATACCGGGATCAGGAATATTTATACTTTCAATAAACAATATCAGATAGAGGAATTGATGGGGCAGTATTCTGATATGGGTCTTGATGTTGTTGAACATCGAAGGTGTGGAAATATTGCGCCGAGTATTAGCCGTTGGGCGTTCGACATGGTCAAAGAGTGATAATTTTTCAGAAATTTTAGGAGAGTTCATTAGTTATCATTTCTTAATTTGTGATGGGTGTTCGTTCGTGAAGGCCTATCAGTGAAAAACAGTTAGTAAAATTCAATTGTTCATTGGAGTTATTTTTATGACGGAAGATAATGAGGTTCAGAGTGCTGATATGAGTATTGTTATAGTTTGTTCTACTGTGGATCCGGCAAGTCAGAATATAAAAGAGCATTTGCTAAAGCTCAGAGATTGGGTTGAAGTGAGTGTGAAGGAAGGTATTTTTGATGATCTTTCGGCGGTGTATCGGAGTGGGAATTTTCATATTGTCGAGGTTACTGAACATCATATTTATCAGGATGGAATCGACAGGAAGATCAAAGAGGCAGGTTTGCCATGCGAGCTCATCATTTTCGCTTCCAAACATAAAAGTGCTGATGGTAGGAGGCTTTTGACTGCACATTTTACGGGAAATCCGGGTTCTGCTGATTTTGGAGGGTATCCCGGTGAGCTTTCTAAGGCTGCTCCGTTCGCGCTCTGTTGTTTGCTTAGGAATATGGCCGAGTTGTCGGAGGGCATTGGGTTCGATGTTTCGATGGAGTCTACTCATCATGGTCCTTCTGATCTTGATGTTCCTTCGGTCTATGCAGAGATCGGTAGTTCTGAGGTGGAGTGGGTCGATCGGGGTGCAGGGGAGGTCGTTGCACGTTCTATCCTTTCCGTGAGGCAGGGAAGTTGTCCTGTGGCTCTTGGATTTGGGGGTGGGCACTACGCTGCAAGACAATCCGGGATCGTTCTGGGCTCGGATGTTTCGTTCGGTCATAATTTCCCGAACTATCAGCTTCAATTTGTTGATGGGGATATGTTCAGGAAGGCAGTTGAGAGGTCGGGTGCAGATCTTGTGTATTGTGACAGGAAGGCGATGTCCTCTGATGAGAAGATACGGATTAATGAGCTTGCAGATGAATGTGGGCTTGAGGTATTGAGGGAAAGTGACATAAAAGAGATGGACGGGGTCTGCTGGGATGTTTTCAGGATATTTTGGCATAAGGTTCGGGATGAGGGTCTTTCCGGGCGGGTTAAGGTCCCTGCTGGGATGAAAGATAAGTTGAGTGAGAATGCTTGCGATATTTTTGAGTTCGATGTGTCTAATGTTGTTACTGTTGTAGTTGACAATGAACTTCTCAAATTGGTAAGGTCTGTTGATATAGGTGGTGTGAAAAGGTTGCTTAATATGTCGAATGTTGTCTATTCGGAACGCGATGATGCAACAATATCAAATCATTTCTATACTTTCTGGAATCGTGATGCAGAGAACTTCCTTACCTTTATTGTAGATGAATGCATTAAAATACTAAAAGGGCGTTATGATACTGAATACGTTTTCGAAGAAAATGTGTTGTATATTTCGGATGAGAGATTCAGTCCTGAGCTCGCGCGAAAGTGGGGAGTTCCTTCCGGTCCTATGTTTGGGAAACTGGCAAAAGGTCAGTCCGTTATGATCGAGGGAAACACTATCCGACCAGAAATGGTCCATGAGAGAACACAGAAGAGTCTTGTGTTAAGGAATGCGATCTTTTGAACGATGTAGATAAATATAATACTAATCTCTATATATTACGAATCTCAATATTCCATACATTTGATCATGTTGCTATAGTGGAGGATATGTTATGAAATCCATAGTAGAAGAGGCATTAGCTCGATCTGTAGAAGAGACGCAAATCCGTTCCAGCGACGTTTCACAATCTGATAATATTAATGCGGAACTTGAGGCAATGCTGAAAGATCTGCAGACTAACATCAAGGTTGTAGGATGTGGCGGAGGGGGTTCGAACAGCGCTCAGCGTATGCAACAGGAAGGCATCAAAGGTGCTGAAGTCGTTGCTGTGAACACGGATGCTCAGCATCTTTTGAATGTTACTACCGATAGGAAGATCCTTATTGGTAAGAAGAAGACAAGGGGTCTTGGTGCAGGTAGTCTGCCTCAGATCGGTGAGGATGCTGCACTTGAGAGCATCGATGAGGTGCGTTCAATAGTGGATGGCTCTGATATGGTGTTCATTACTGCAGGTCTTGGCGGTGGTACCGGAACAGGTTCCGCTCCAGTTGTCGCAGAGGCTGCAAGGGATGCCGGTGCTTTGACGATCGCTGTGGTCACTCTTCCATTCTCCGTAGAGGGGCATGTAAGGCGTGAGAACGCAGAAGCAGGTCTTGAAAGGCTCAGGGATGTCGCTGATACTGTCATTGTCGTTCCGAACGATAAACTTCTTGAGGTTGTTCCAAGGTTGCCATTGCAGGCAGCGTTCAAGGTTTCCGATGAGGTTCTGATGAGGGCTGTGAAAGGCATTACAGAGCTTATTACAAAACCGGGTCTTGTGAATCTTGATTTTGCTGATGTAAGGACCGTTATGCAAAACGGTGGCGTTGCAATGATAGGTCTTGGTGAGGCCGATGGTGAGAACAAGGCTGTAGAGTCTGTTCAGAAAGCATTGAGGAGTCCTCTTCTTGATGTGGATATCTCCGGTGCGACATCTGCTCTTGTGAATGTTGTCGGTGGTCCGGATATGACCATTGCAGAGGCTGAGAGCGTTGTTCAGGAAGTATATACCAGGATCGATCCGAATGCAAGGTTGATCTGGGGTGCCCAGGTGGACCCTGATCTTGAACATTCAGTGCGTACTATGCTTGTCGTTACTGGTGTGAGATCCCCCCAGATCTACGGAAGTGGGAATTCCAAGAACGTGACGCGGAAATACGGGATCGATTTCGTAAAATGATCAGGGGATCTATCTCCTTATCTTTTTAATTTGTTCTTATGATACGACGCTGTTCAATCGAAAGGTATTTTATTTAGTACGTTATTTAAACGCCACTAAATTTTATAGTCGAATCGATCGTTGACGAATTGTATCGTATCAACTCGTACATATCAATAATACTAAAACTGGTTGTGAAAAGTTTGGCAGAGAATATGTTAAAATCGGCTAAGATAAACCGCAATGTCGCTCAGGTCCTCAAGTCATATCTTAGGGTACTGAAATTATCCAAGAAACCTTCCAGAGAGGAATTCCTCATGATCGCTAAGGTCGCTGGTGCCGGAATTCTTGCGATAGGCTTTGTTGGTTTCCTTATTTATGTGCTGTTGACCGTAGTTCCACAGTGGGTGTAACTTTATGGGTGAAAATGCCGCTATATTTGTTGTAAAGACAACTGCAAATCAGGAGCGTTCGGTTGCTGCTATGCTGGCTCAGGTTGCAAAGAAGGATAATCTTGATATCAGGTCAATAATTGCTCCTGATGAGCTCAAAGGTTATGTACTTCTGGAATCTTCCGATTCCGGAGCCGTGGAACAGGCGATCCAGACAGTTCCTCATGCGAGGACTGTTGTAAAAGGTCAGTCTAGTATAGCGGAGATCGCACATTTCCTTACGCCAAAGCCAACCGTTACAGGTATTACGGAAGGTGCTATTGTCGAAGTGACCTCTGGTCCTTTCAAGGGCGAAAAGGCACGTGTGAAGCGTGTTGATGAAGGCCATGAAGAGATCACTGTGGAACTGTTCGATGCAGTCGTACCAATACCTATAACTATTCGTGGTGATACTGTACGGATACTTAGGAAAGAGGAAACAAATTCCTGAGTGAATAGATTCTATTCATAGATCTAATCTATAAACTTATTTAATTAATTTATAAAATTTAAAAAGGTGTTGCTCGAATGGCAAGTGTAGTAGAAGCATTGGTTCCTGGCGGTAAAGCAAATCCCGGTCCTCCACTGGGCCCTGCGTTAGGACCTCTTGGTGTTAATATTAAAGACGTGATCGAAAAGATCAATGAAAAGACAAAAGATTACAATGGGATGCAGGTTCCTGTTAAGGTTATCGTTAATGACGATAAGAGTGTTGAGATCGAAGTGGGTACTCCACCAACATCCGCATTGATCCTTAAGGAACTTAACATCGAAAAGGGTTCAGGAGAGTCCGGTACCGTTGTTGTTGGCAATCTTGAGATCGCACAGGTCGCAAAGATCGCACGTATGAAGAAAGACGATATTCTTTCCTATTCGCTTAAGGCTGCAATCAAAGAGGTCATGGGGACCTGTGTTCCTATGGGTGTAACGATTGAAGACCTTGATCCAAGGGAATGCCAGAAAGCTGTTGATGAGGGCAAGTTCGACGAGTCTCTCGCAGCAGAAGCATGGTAATTAAAGAGATACTAGTATCTTTTTAATATCTATATCAAATTCAAACAAGTTGGTCAGTCTTTCTGGCTGACCGACAAGTTTTAAACAGATGCTTCAATATTGAAGCTTCGTAATTGAGATGAGAATCTCCTTACTTTACCGTAGTAGGCCGGAGCGGCCGCAGAGGCGGGTATGCAATTATTGTATGCCTACCGGATGCAGATGCTATCTGTGTCAGAACATATGTTCAATAACTACGGGGAGGAATAGAATGGTAGAAGAAACTACTTTAGATCTAGTAAAACAGTTAATTGAAGGTTCCCCGGAACGTAAGTTTTCCGAGAGCTTGGATCTTGCAATTAACTTAAAGAATCTCGATATGAGTCAGCCTAAGAATCGTGTGGATGAGGAGATAATCCTTCCTAACGGCCTTGGTAAGACCATGAAGATCGCTGTTTTTGCAAAGGGTGAGGTTGGACTCAACGCAAAGGATGCTGGCTGTGACTATGTCCTTACGGAAGAGGATATCAAGGAGCTCGGCGAGGATAAATCAAAGGCAAGAAGTCTCGCAAACGAGTGTGATTTCTTTATCGCAGAAGTCCAGTATATGGCTCAGATCGGTAAAGCCCTTGGTGCTATTCTTGGTCCTCGCGGAAAGATGCCTGTACCATTGACCCCTGACAAGAACGTTGCTGATCTTATCAACAGCACAAAGAACTCAATACGTATCCGATCAAAGGATAAATTGACGTTTCACGTGTCAGTTGGTCGCAGGGATATGGCTGTCGAGAAACTTGCAGAGAACATCGAAACAGTTCTTGGTAGAGTAGAACATTCTCTTGAGAAAGGTAAACACAACCTTAAATCAGTCTATGTTACAACTACTATGGGTAATTCTGTGAGGTTGGTATAATGGGAGAACTTCACCACAGTGAACACATTCCTCAATGGAAGAAAGATGAGATCGAGGAAATTAAGAGTCTCATTGAATCATATCCATTGTTTGGTGTTATTGGTATTGAAGGAATTCCTGCAAAGCAACTTCAGTCAATGAGAAGGGACCTAAAGGACTTTGCAGTCCTTAAAGTTTGCAGAAACACTCTAACAAGAAGGGCACTTGACGAGTCATCTGATGATGTCAAGAAGATGGATGATTATGTTGATGTGCAGACCGCACTCATATTCACAAAACAGAACCCTTTCAAACTCTACAAGTTGCTTGAGAAAAGTAAGACTCCTTCCCCTATTAAAGCGGGAATGGTAGCTACTAGCGACATTATTGTAGAGGCAGGCCCAACAAGCTTCCCACCAGGTCCTATACTTGGTGACATGCAGGGAGCAGGTATTCCTGCAGCTATTGATGGCGGAAAGGTTGTCATCAAGGAAACAAAGGCTGTTGCAAAGGCCGGCGAGGTTGTATCTCAGAAACTTGCAGCTATGCTGACAAGGTTGGAGATCTATCCACTTGAAGTCGGTCTTGATCTTAGGGCAGTTCTGGAAGAAGGTTCTATCTTCACTCCTGATGTACTTGCTATCGATGAGGAACAGGTATTCTCCAACTTCGTACAAGCAGCTCAGCAGGCATTCAATATGTCTGTCAATGCAGCATATCCAACTGCTATGAACATCAACACATTGCTTGCTAAGGCGGCATCCGATTCAAGGAACGTTGCAGTCAATGCTACCGTTTACGAGCCAGGAATCATGGATATTCTGCTTGGTAAGGCATACAGCAAGATGATGGCGATCGCTTCAGCAGCATCCTCCAATGATGATGCTCTTGACGATGAGCTAAAGGAAGCACTCGGTGCAGCAAGTTCTGCTGCAGCTGCAACAGCAGTCGAGGAAATTGTTGAAGAGCAGGAAGAAGTCAAAGAAGAAGAAGAGGAAAGCGACATGGCGTCCGGTCTTGGAGCACTCTTTGGATAAACTAACTATCAAATATAATATTAATAACTAAAAGGTGAATTACAATGGAATACATATACGCAGCACTATTATTGCACAACGCAGGTAAAGACATCACAGAAGAATCCGTCTCCGCAGTACTCTCTGCAGCAGGCACAGAAGTTAACGAATCACGCGCAAGGGCACTTGTTGCAGCACTCGAAGATGTAGATATCGAGGAAGCAATGGCAACCGCAGCATTCGCACCAGCAGCAGCAGCAGCAGCTCCAGTAGCAGCAGCAGCAGCTGAGGAAGCACCTGCAGAAGAAGAAAAAGCTGAAGAAGAAGAGAGCGGCATGGCTGGTCTCGGCGCACTCTTTGGCTAAGCTATTTTCAAACCGATACTCGCATTATGCGAGTATCAATTCTTTTTTTTAATATAATTTCAATTTTGTGATCCTTTCATTCGGTTCTAAAAAAGTGTCTGAGATTTATCTCTGACAATTTGAAAGCTCAACTTATATTCGTTAAGCTCGTTCTTCGCTATTTTCCAAAACATCAAATAATGGGATGTTCATTCCGGGGTCCCATTTCTCAATGAATGTAAGCACATGGTATTTCATAAAGACCCGTAAAGGCACTGCTCCCATCATCGAGACCAGTATTAACAGTATGATCTCTATAAAAACGATAGGTGCAATAATTATCCATGCTGTTTCTCCTAGCATCATCGAAAGAACGAAATAGATAACTGCATCGATGATAAGAAATAGCAAGATCGGTATCAATATCAATAAAAAAACAAGAATTATGACAGCTATACTACCGAATGCCCACAGGAACATCCTTCCGATCCAGTATGCAAACATTTGTTTCCAATCGCGCCTGAAATTTGCGATAACTCTTTCCAGAGATTCAATAAATCCTGTGGAACTGTACATTGCAACAGGGATACAAAGAACGATGAACGAATTAATTATACTGCTTATTATGGAGAGAATTATTAATACCGCAATGAGGCTGGGGCTGGAAGTTATCAAAAGGGGTAGTAGGTTTGTTGAAGGATAATGTAAGATCTGCATTATGATGGGCAAAGCCGTCATCAGAAATATTCCCAGGTATATACTTCTCAGTGCCAGCCTTAATATGAATAGGTTCAGTCCCATGCGTAGGAACTTAGCTGAATATTCCCAGAATCGAACGTCATTCTTTGTGACGGATTCCACAAGAACGAGGTCCATAACTGAAGCAAAATATCCAAAGAGCAATACCAATACTAAAATTATTATGAATGCTGCGATCACCCATGACAGATCTGGCATCGACATCTGATCTATAAATGAGCTCAATGTAGGGATTTCAGAAAAAGGAGATGAGGGTGTATCTTGGAAATCTGAATTTGAAGAAGGTCCGTTGTAACCTTGCCCTCCTCCTCCACTTGCCAGAGCTATAATAATGGCAAGTTTTATCCATTTCCAGATATCAAATGGCTCAAGTAGTGCGACCCGTGTTCTTTTAAAAGCCACGTCGACCGCATCTACTACAAACCAGCTCATGCAAATAAATACTCTACGGTGTTATAAAAAATAACCGGTTAGGTTATTCTCTCTTCTTTTGAACGCCTGTCCTTTTCTTAAAACCGGTGCGTGCTTTGTCTCCGCTGC
>NZ_JAUVEY010000116.1:0-6988 GCF_030594565.1 Methanococcoides sp. | reverse complement strand
AGGAAGCTGGAATCCGTGACACTGTCATGACCATGGTCGGTGGCGCACCTGTCACACAGGACTGGGCAGACAAGATCGGCTCAGACATCTATGCTGAGAACGCAACTGACGCAGTCGTCAAATGTAACGCAGCAGCTGAGTGATTGATAGTCACAAATGAAAGATAGGTCCGATCGTACCTGTCCATTATTTTCTGACAGCTCCTCCCCAACTTGATCCTCCTCATATCTTGCGTATTACAACTTCCCATTTCATCACTGCAATAAATATATGAGGGGGATAGCTTTTAAGCGATTTTTAAAACTTCAAAGTTAAAAATAGATGGCCTTCATGACAAATAGCTTTAGAAATGCTGTCGAGCGAACTTATGCATATGTAGTTTTGTTGACTGATATTGCAATTCTACAAATTCAAATTCCATCAGCAGTCTGGTGAATTGTGCAATAAGATCAGCAAAATAACAACATAAACACGATTTGCATTCAGATCCTCTACGATTCCAACTCATTTGCTATTTTCCCTTTGTGCAAGAAGTACTGCAAATAAGATCAGCAATATTCCTGTAAACTGCCATCTGGATAGTATTTCACTAAAAACAGATACTCCGATAGTTGTTGCAACAACCGGTTCAACTGCTGCTATTATGGATGCTTTGCTGGCCTCAACGTAGTGAAGACCTTTTGTATAAAAGATATATCCCAGCACTGTCGGAACTAAACCAAGGCCAAATATGTAACCCCATGAGTCGATGTTATGGGAGGCAGTAATGATCGCCTCCATTCCACTAATGGGAAAAAGGCCAATTGTTGCGACAACAAAAGTATAGGTTATAACGGTCATAGGGTCATATTTGTCAAGGGCGGCTTTTCCTAATATGGTGTAAAGGGCATAACCAAAACCAGAACCCAGACCTATTAGAAGCATACTGGTCGATAATAACCCCCCGCCCGATGGGAGATAACCAGATATGAGGATGCATCCAACAATAGCTACCATCAATGCAAGGATCTTGATCGAAGATAGTCTTTCTTTAAAGAATAGGCGTGACATGAGCAATACAAAGATCGGAGCAGTGTAGAGAAGGATCGCTGCTATTGCAACAGAAGCTTCTCGGATGGTTATAAAATAACACCAGTTAAAGAAAACAAGGCTGAAAATCCCGGTCCCGATAAAATAATAGGCATCAGAAAAACGGATCTTTAAAAGTTTCCTGTCTGTTAAACCTATATAGATGAACATTATCAAAGCTGCGCTTAGAACCCTGAGAAAAACAATTTCCAGAGCTGAAAACCCCACCTCATAAAGGATATTGACAAAAATAGATACTGTAGCCCAAAAGGCTGCGCCTGTTCCAATTAAAGCATATGAACGTTTTTTCATGTGTTATTCTCGTGTTCATTGACTTACCAAACATAGAAATATGTTTCTCTTTGAGAGGACTGTATTTGAATTTTAGATTTGTTGGATAGTATACTTAAAAGTAGACTTCGTAAAAAATTAGCGCACAAAAAATCCGATTTTTTAATCTCCTATGTATCCCAGTATCCAATGTTAACTGGAGATTTTAATATTAAGTAGGAAATAATAGAAGTACGAAACCTAACTAAAATTGTTGGGAAAAAAAGCCTAAGAAAGCACTTTCTCTCATCGAAACCGGATTCTCAAAAAGCGAAATTTTTGAAAGGACGGGACAGAACGTTGGACTTTACAACGTCAATTTTGATATATATGAAGGTGAAATTTTTGAGATAATGGGCCTTTCTGGCTCAGGAAAATCCACTCCTTTGCGATGCATAAACCGCCTTATAGAACCAACTGATAGACACATCATTCTCGACAAGTGGAGATAGTTCAGTTGCACTTATTATTGCAATATAGTCCAATCCTTTCTGAACAGTCTTTGAATATTTCATTACATCCCTTTATCCATTTGCCATAAACAACGGAGTGAATCTCGCTTTACATCATCAATTGCAGATAATGACCACATACCTTCGCCCATGAAGATGTGTGTCTGGTATAAACATATACAAGGAACTTTTCGTTATTAAATATTTACATAATTATTGAATTGTTGCATCTGTAGACGGTGAACAGATAATGAGATTCACAATGTTCTGATACAGTTCTGGTTCGATCAAGTCATTGTGGTCAAGGAATCGTATGCTACACTGTATTGCAATGGAATTTCAGAGAGAATCATTAGGCCTCTATTAAGCCACAAATATTATAACACATGGTTTCACTGAATAGAGCTACTCTAATTTAAACCTAAAATCTGTTTTACCCAGCGTTGGGCTAGTATCCAATGTTAACTGGAGATTTTAATATTAAGCAGGAAAAAAAAATTGAAGTACGAAACCTAACTAAAATTTTTGGGAAAAAGCCCAAGAAAGCACTTTCTCTCATTGAATCCGGATCCTCCAAAAGTGAAATTTTTGAAAAGACCGGACAGAACGTTGGACTTTACAACGTCAATTTTGATATATATGAAGGCGAAATTTTTGTGATAATGGGGCTTTCTGGCTCCGGAAAATCCACTCTTTTGCGATGCATAAACCGCCTTATAGAACCAACTGCCGGACACATAATTCTCGATGGGGAGGATGTGGCCACAGCAAATTCTGAGGAACTGCGAGAGATACGCAGGAAAAAAATGGGCATGGTGTTTCAGAATTTTGCACTCATTCCTCACAGAACTGTCCTTGATAACGTTGCATATGGTCTTGAGATACAGGGCATATCAAAAGAAGAGAGGGATGTTAAGGCAAAGGAAGCTATCGAAACCGTTGGCCTTAAAGGCTATGAAGATAGCAAAACATCCCAGCTCAGTGGAGGGATGCAGCAGAGGGTCGGACTTGCAAGGGCTCTTGCAACTGATCCAGACGTCCTGCTGATGGATGAAGCCTTCAGTGCTCTTGATCCCCTTATACGAAGCGAGATGCAGGACGAATTACTTGCACTCGAAGATAAGATGCAAAAAACGATCGTTTTCGTATCCCATGATCTTGATGAGGCCTTAAAACTGGGTGATAGGATCATGATCATGCATGATGGACAGATAGCCCAGATCGGCACTGCGGAAAATATCCTCACAGAACCTGCAGATGATTATGTGTCGAAGTTCGTGGCAGGTGTGGACAGGACAAAGATACTCACTGCAGAAACGGTCATGAAACGTGCCGATCCCGTAGTATCAATGAACTCCAGTCCAAAAGTAGCCCTGCAGTTAATGAGAGAACATGGCATATCATCCATATTTGTCGTGAACAGAGAGAAGCATCTGAAAGGTATCATTTCAGTTGATGATGCAGTAAGCGGTTCAAAGGCTGGAAAGACCATAAAAGATGTCATGACAGAAGATGTCACAGTCACCTACCCAGATACACCTTTGAACGAACTTATCCCAATAATAGAAAACAGTTCACCAATTGCAGTTACAAAGGATGATAGAAAACTCCTTGGAGTAATTGTAAGGGGAAGTGTACTTGGTGCACTTGCGATCGAGGAGGCGTGATCAATGGCTATACCAAAAATACCGATAGGAGATGGTGTGGAATATGTGGTCAATTGGATCGAAGATGATTTTGGAATATTGCTGGATATATTTAGCGATGTAACGGATTACATAATATCCGGCCTTAATGATACCCTGCTCTTGTTCCCTCCCATTGTATTTGCATTGATAATTGGTATAGCTGCATATTTCATCGGCAAGAAGGACCTAAAACTTGCGATAGGAAGTACAGTTGGCCTGCTCCTGATAGAGAACATGGGACTATGGGTACTATCCATGGAGACTATTTCCCTTGTCATCACATCGGCATTCCTTGCATTAATTATCGCAATACCATTGGGAATAGTTTCAGCAAAGAATGAATTTGCATACCACGTTATCAAGCCTCTACTTGACCTGATGCAGACAATGCCATCGTTCGTTTATCTTATCCCAGCAGTCATATTCTTCGGGCTTGGAAATGTTCCGGGACTTGTTGCAACTATCGTTTTTGCAATGCCTCCTGCCATCAGGCTTACCACCCTGGGAATCCAGCAGGTACCAAAGGAACTTACCGAGGTCGCAGATGCATTTGGATCAACACCATGGCAGAAACTGAGCAAGGTGGAACTGCCAACTGCTCTGCCAAGTATAATGGCTGGCGTAAACCAGTGCATCATGCTTTCCCTTTCAATGGTAGTAATAGCTGCCATGATCGGTGCAAGAGGTCTGGGATATCAGGTACTTATCGGAATTCAGAGGGTAGATATAGGACAAGGATTTGAAGCAGGACTTGGAATTGTGATCATAGCGATCATACTTGACAGGTTCACACAGCATCTCACACCAAAGTGAGATACTGTCTTTTTATTTTTATTGCGGAACTTCCGCATATTACCCCATAAATAAAAAAAGGAAAAAAGTTTGTGATATATTGAATGGAAAAATAAAAACGTTATTAATGGTATTGCTAGTTGCAATAAGCCTTATTGGTGCAGGATGTGTCCAGCAGGAAGACGGAACTGACACAGAATTAAAGGAAGTAACTGTAGGATATGTTCTATGGGACGGCGAAATCGCAAGTACGAATGTGATAGAACAGGTTCTTGAGAAAAAGGGCTATGATGTTGAGATCATTGCAGTAGATGCTGGTGCTCTTTATCTGGGAGTTGCACAGGGAGATTTCGATTTTACAACATCTGCATGGTTACCTATAACACAGGAGAATTACTGGAACAAGTATGGAGACCAGTTGGTCAGTGTCAGAAACAACCTTGAGAACTGTCCTTCGGGACTTGTTGTACCAGCATATGTGGAGATAGACTCCATCGCAGAACTCAACGAAAACAAGGAGATGTTTGATGGAGATATCATCGGTATAGACCCTGGAGCAGGTGTCATGCAGAACACCGAAAATGTGATCGAGGTCTATGGTCTGGATTACAAACTGGTATCAAGCAGTAGCGCAGGCATGACCGCACAGCTTCGCAAAGCTATCGATGATGAAGAACCCATCGTTGTTACACTCTGGTCTCCACATTGGGTATTTGGTCGCTGGGATTTGAAGTACCTTGATGATCCACAGGGAGTCTTTGGTCAGGCAGATAATGTAGAGACCCTTGCACGCACAGGCCTTGAAGCAGATATGCCAGAGGTCTATGATGTACTTACAAGATTCCACTGGACCCATGAAGACATACAGTCAGTGATGCATGATATGGAAAGTGGAATGGCTCCTGAGGATGCAGCAGCAAAGTGGATAGAGAACAATCCTGAAAAAGTAAACGAATGGCTGGGAGAAGAATAAATACACCTTCTCCATCATTTTTTTTATTAATCTTGTATCTGGCATAAAGGATTAGAAATTATCATTTTCTACGAACAGTTTGTATTTTTTTATTGTATAGGATCTCTACAGAACTCTTTCTAATGAAAAATGCAAAGTTTGAGTGAAAAAATACTGGAATTGACTAAAAGAAATTAAATTCAAGTTATTAGTGCATAACCTTGACAGATATAGCAAAGTTATTTTTATTATTCAAATGAGTATTTCTACATATCCACAAAATAATTTGGATATTCCACCGTAAAATCAGATATTTATAATTCTACGATGGAAGATTGAAATATTGTTACAATGCTACTTCACTTTTCAGTAGCTTTTGCACGCTCTGCTTGTGTCATATTGGCAAGACGCTCAACTTCCTTTACATCCAGACCCAACCCTTCAGCCACACGCCCTCCATAATCGTGATCGGCTTTGAAGAATAGGGCGGTCTGTCTGAGTTGAATGCGTTTTTGTGCGCCTGAGAGATGGGACACAATATTGCCCACAAGATTCTCACGAGCCTGATTATCCATTACGTCACGATACAGGTTGCCTGCCTGTACAAAATCATCGTTGGGATGACCATAAGGCGTGCGGTCTGCTTTACCGGACACTTCGAATGCTGGCTTCAGAGCATCAGGGTCTGGGGCAGGACCTCCAAAGCTATTGGGCCAGTAATTGGGTCCGCCACCTCCATTGGCATCAATTCGCATGAATCCATCACGCTGATAGCTGACTTCTGGTGCGTTCTTAGGAGCATTCACAGGGATCTGATGATAATTGGAACCCAGTCGGTGAACATGGGTGTCGTGGTAAGAGAAAACCCTGGCTTACAGCATCTTGTCTGGAGAAATGTCAATACCTGGTACCAAGTTACCGGGACTAAAGGCAGATTGCTCTACTTCGGCAAAGTAATTAGCAGGATACCTATTAAGTACCATTTTACCGATCTTGATGGTAGGGAAGTCACCATGTGGCCAGACCTTGGTTATATCAAGGATATCAAAACGATATTCTTCAGCCTGCGCTGGGGTCATTATATGCATTTCAAGGGTCCAGGAAGGATAGTCCCCCCTCTCAATGGAATCATAGAGATCTCTGGTGGCATGGTCAGGGTCCGTTCCACTTAATTTCTCTGCTTCCTCACTGGTAAGGGTCTTTGTACCCTGGTCAGTCTTGAAATGATACTGCACCCAGAAGTATTCACCATCATCATTGTACCACTTGTAAGTGTGACTTGAGTATCCGTTCATATTGCGGAAGGTTGCAGGGGTACCCCTGTCTGAAAAGAGGATCGTGACCTGATGAATTGATTCCGGAGTGAGAGAAAGAAAGTCCCAGAACATATTTGGGTCCTTGCAGTTCGTAGCAGGGTTCCGCTTCTGTGTATGAATAAAATCAGGAAACTTCAGAGGGTCCCGAATGAAGAACACAGGTGTATTGTTACCCGTAAGATCATGGTTTCCATCTTCGGTGTAGAACTTCACAGCAAACCCACGTGGGTCCCTTGCTGCATCGGGAGACCCCTTTTCACCACCTACAGTGGAAAAGCGGGCGAATATCTCAGTACGTTTGCCTATTTCAGAAAGGGACTTGGCTTTTGTGTACTTGGTAACATCGGCAGTCACTTCAAAATAACCGCCAGCACCTGCACCTTTAGCATG
>NZ_JAUVEY010000001.1:0-57942 GCF_030594565.1 Methanococcoides sp. | reverse complement strand
GTTCACCCATATGGAAAATGAGGAACGGTTGTCATAAGCAAGATCTCCGCCTTTCTCAACAGTGTTTCCAAGAGCGGGATTGGACCTTGCCTCATCACGAAGAACATCGGATATGAAGGGAAGGCCGAGCTTTTGTGAATTTTCACTATCGATGGCCACGCAAATAAGCCCGCCGCCATCTCTGCGCATCCAGCGCACGTCATCGGGAGTTACAGAAGAAGCGGTAATAACAAAATCAGTTTCACCCTCTCTGCTATCTGAATCGTAAATAAAGAACATTTCCCCATTCTGTGCAGCCTTTATTGCATTCTTGATATTATCAGTGTAATTTTCGTTTGTCATAGGATCACTCACATGCACTGCGGTCTTCGATCATAATCTTCACTTCATCCCCGTCATTCAGTTCTAAGGTCTTACGAAGATGAACAGGGGATATTATCTCCAGCAGATCGTGGGGGTAATGGCTACGTTCGGGAGTCACAACAGCTCCCCTCACCCCTTCTACCTCCACAAAATAACAATTACAGCCTCCAAAAGTACGCTGACCGTCAGTAAAACCGGATATTGGAATTATATTTTTCTGGCTTTTCCTTTTCTGTATATCTGCACTGTGACTGGTAAGCCTGACATTGAGAGTACCCGGATAAGGCTTGAAATCCAATTTTTCTTCGAACTGTGATCCGTATCCATCCTGAGCAATGTAATACTGCCCTTCCCCAAGACCCGTTATCACATTACCATAGAGCTCAATTTTATCCTCATCACCACAGAATATGTGCTTATAATCACTGAACTCACTCTCAAGCCATTTGCGACCCTTTTCCGTAATGGATATCATCTGGCCTTCGGGAATGATCAGACGATCGATCAAACCCTCTTCCTCAAGCTGCTTTAGTATCCTTGCGGCTGTTTTGGAACCTGTGGAAGTGTATCTGGTAAACTCACTTGATGATATCTTTACAGGTTTCTTAAGTGCGCCCAGAAGAGCCAGATGTTTCAAAGAATTTATGCGATGCATTTTTGGTACCTTTTTGTTATCCTGCCTCAAATATGAGATGCATCTCAAATATGAGACGCAAGAAAATAAAGCTTTTGATGAGCAATACCCAATATTTAGAATGATTTATATTATAATAGAGAGAATTTTGTTATCAGGTTCCTGCAACATTTACAATGCCGGAACACAAACTCATGATATTGATATGAGAAGAGGGATGAATGATGAACAGATGGAACAGGGATTCGGAAAATCGTTCAGAATGTGAGGGGTGGCGTTCATACCTGTACAAATACATCTTCGAAGCTGACACCCCTATTGGAAAATACTTTGACATAACCCTTATAATAACGATCGTTCTGAGCGTTTTAGTCGTTATGCTGGACAGTGTTCATTCAATAAGCTCAATTCATCATCAAAAGCTCTACATGGCGGAAATAATCTTCACCGTCCTTTTTACAATTGAATATTTACTGAGGATGATATGTGTAAAAAGTAAAGTCCGCTATGCTACCAGCTTCTTTGGAATTATCGATCTTCTGGCTATCGTACCAACCTATCTTAGTTTGTTCCTTCCCGGAAGCCAATACCTGCTGATAATCAGAGTGTTTCGTTTGCTCAGGATATTCAGGGTGCTCAAACTTGTCCAGTACCTCTCAGAGGCTGATATACTGGTACAGGCCCTTAAAGACAGCAGCAAAAAGATAACAGTTTTTACATTCACTGTCCTGAACCTTGTAATAATACTGGGCTCAATGATGTATGTCATTGAAGGGGAGCAAAACGGATTTACCAGTATCCCACGAAGTGTCTTCTGGGCCATAACAACACTGACAACTGTGGGATACGGTGATCTCGTGCCTGTTACACCACTAGGGCAGGCAATGGCATCCGTTGTTATGTTACTCGGTTATTCCATAATAGCGGTTCCCACTGGCATCATTACCCATTCTATTATAAACACCAGCATGGCAGCCAGACCTATAATCATATCTGAAAAAACGAAGGACGTTGCCCTTAACATCGCCTGTCACAATTGCGGATTGCAGGGTCATGATACTGATGCTTTTTTCTGCAAGAACTGTGGAGCAAAACTATAAGAATAATATTAAATTCAACCAGTGATAAAAATGGATATATTAATCACCACGATCATCGATAGTTTAATTGTCATCGGTCTTACCGCTGGCATTCTTTTTTTTGATATTCTCATACGAAAAAGTCTCAAGATGGACCTTTCAGAAGCCGCTCCAGATCTTACAGTGGCCGCATTCGCAATTCAAATATCTGTTATAGCAGCGCTTCTGATATCCGATGTCACACCCGACATTGCAGCCGATTCGATCATTCTTGTCTTTTTTGCTTTCCTTTGGGTCATAACAATATGGCAAAGCTCAAAAAGAAGAACAATGAATCACAATCTTTCGTTCATAATTGGTTCAGTAGCATTTGCGGTCTCGGCATCCCATCTCATGAACCTTTATGACCCTATCATATTCAGCGTGGTCGTAGCAATTGCAACTATTCTGGGATATATGGCAGCAGCCATTACAAGGAACCTCTACAACGAAAAGATAGTACACAGATTTGAAGAAATGATGGGGAAGATCACCTCATACGACCTTATCGAAGCTTCATCAAAACACAGTGCCAGAGATGTCGATGATCCTCTTTCAGCTGCTGTTGACAGTATAAGATGTGCAATTCGGAACAATGATGAGGACATCTTCAAAAAAGGATTATACAAGATAACCATTACAGCAAAGAATCTCATGACAGGTGGCAGGGACACTACTGCTATTGCAAAACATATGAATTTCCATTTGCTCGAGATGGGCTTTATTGCAGCCTCAAGAGACGAAACTGCAACAGAACGTGTTGTTCGTTCGATCGGTGTTATCGGAAAGGCCGCTTCAAATCACGGAAGCCAGGATGGAGCTGTACGATCATTAAGATCATTGACGTCCCTTTTCGATGTTATAAAAGAAACAACTTCGACACAACTGAACCAACAATTTGTAAGGTCCATAGGGGATATTACAGAAGCTGCTGCCGGATCGAGACATGAAGAAGCAGTCGAAAAGGGATTGTTGCTGCTCAAAGAGATTGGCAACAATGCAACCTTTGCACAGGACACTTCAACCATGATAACCGTAATAAAACAGTTGCTGGAACTGGCGAGAATATCAACAAGATATGAGCGCGCAAATTACAGTCGTCTTATAGTTCTCACAATGCGGG
This sequence comes from Methanococcoides sp., assembly GCF_030594565.1. NCBI lineage: Archaea > Methanobacteriati > Methanobacteriota > Methanomicrobia > Methanosarcinales > Methanosarcinaceae > Methanococcoides > Methanococcoides sp. The sequence continues at coordinate 54,704 of NZ_JAUVEY010000001.1, read as the reverse complement.
ATATCGGTATTCGTTTTATTCAAGAAAAAACTCAGGAAGGACAGGATGGTTTCAAAAAATTGGTGGGTTCTTTGCGTAGCATGGGAAAGTTTTTCGACCCTAAAGATGCACTGGAAGTCATCCGGGCAATGCAGGACCTTGGTGTGATAGCTGCACGTGATTATCGTGAAGAGGAATTGTTACATGTCATTCATGAACTGAACGATGTGGGCCTTGCTGCTCTTAAAAATGACTCTGAGGAACTGATGCAACAGACCATTGTTTCAATGAAGGATATCTGTCTTGCTGCAATGCGTTCAGAACTTGAGGTACCTGTAAAGGCCATTGCGAAACTTTTTTCCAGAATGGGAAAACAAGGACAGTTTGCCGTTATTGTCCAGGATGCTGTCATGGATATAGGCGAGCATCGCACTCATGAAGATACATTCTACATCCTTTTTTTGCGAACATATGAAGGTACAGGGGAGTGAACTTTCTAAATAGAAGAGTATATGTATAATGCATTGCAAATATTTCGAATCCAAAGTGAAGTTGTTACTAATATATTTCTGTATTTATATGTAATATCTTCAAAAAGGAGAAAGCTGCATGAAAAAAATGATCACGTTGATACTAGTGTTTGTGATAGCAGTATTGAGTTCCGGATGTATGGATTCCGGAACCATGAGCAAATACGACATTTACATTCAATTGTACGACAATGATGTAGAAGAATATAATCCTGTTATAAATGAACTTATTGAAAAACAGGAAAACTACACTGCTGCATATGAGGCTTACATTAATGCATCTGATAAGGATGCGAAAGAAAATGAACTCGATGAAGCATTGGATCAACTGATAACTGCAGAGAATAATTACAGATCCACTGCAAACAATATATACAGGCATCTTAACGAATTTGAGTCCTTTGTAATATCCAATGAAGATACGCTTGAACGCAAAGGTGTTGACACAGTTCAGCTTAAAGCGGATATTCAAGATTGGAAAGAAGAAATCCGATACAACCTCAACCAGTTTCAGTTGAATTTGTGAAGATAGTAGCCATCATTGCGGATGGATGGTAATTCTTTGCAGGTTAACCAGATCCAAAGATCGCACTGTATTTTAATAGAAGGTCACTCTGGACATGCTCCACGTGGGAGATTCAGGACAGTTTGCTGTTATTGTCCAGGATGCTTTCATGGATATGGGTGAGCCTCAAACCCATGATAATTCTACATCCTTTTTTTGTGAACTATGAAGGTACAGGGAAGTGAACTTTCTAAATGGAAGAGTATATGTATTGTAATAGTAAATCTCAAATATGGGGAAAAGAATCATGACGGAAAAATCTATCCGTTTAGGAAGACTACTAGCTTTAATATTAAGCGGATTCATAGCCGGATGGTCACTACGAGGATTATTATTTTACTATGGATACCAGTAATCGAAATCACTCGTTTTTTTCAATTTGGTCGTGCACCTATATTTAATGGTCAAATTCCAAATATTTGTTGATGGAAGTTTTACCAAAAGAATGAAAATCCTATGGAACTCTTTTTAAAATCGTTTTATTTTGATAACCAAAATGACAATACCTTTCAAATTCGTCCTTATAAATCTACTATCTATCGCTATGGACACAACATATATGTATTGTAATTGTATTGTAATTCATACTAAAATTCAATCATGTAGGTGTTGTAATGGAACTAAATGGAGTAGAGATCGAAGATACATTTGCAGAGGCATTCCCAATCAAAATTTCACGAATACTGATCACAGCAGCAACAAAGCGCTGGGCAACTGTTGCAGCACAGGAAGCAACAGGATTCGGAACATCAGTCATTGGATGTCCTGCTGAAGCCGGCATTGAGAAATACGCGGATGCAAGTGAGACACCAGATGGCAGACCAGGTGTTTACATACAGTTATGCACCTTCGGATTCAAGTCACTTGAAGAACAGCTTTTAGAGCGTGTCGGTCAGTGTATACTCACAGCACCAACAACCGCAGTGTTCAACGGCCTTCCAGATGCAGAGAAGCAGTTCGATACCGGACGCAAGCTCAAATACTTCGCAGATGGAACAGAGTCTGAGACAGAAGTTGGCGGTCGCAAGATGCACGTTATCCCAATGATGGAGGGTGACTTCCTTGTCGAGGACACACTCGGTGCAGTAACCGCTATCGCAGGTGGTAACTTCTTCATCTTCGGTGACACACAGATGACAACACTTACCGCAGCAGAGAACGCAGTCGATGCAATCGGAGCTGTTGATGGTACCATCACACCATTCCCAGGCGGAATCGTAGCAAGCGGTTCAAAGGCAGGCGCAAACAAGTACAAGTTCCTCAAAGCAACTGCAAACGAGAAGTTCTGTCCAAGCATCAAGGACAAGGTAGAAGGCTCAGAGATTCCTGCAGATGTTAACTGTGTCTATGAGATCGTTATCAATGGTCTTGACTTCGAATCCATTGCAAAAGCAACCGAGATGGGAATCAGAGCAGCTGTTGCTGTTCCTGGAATCAAGAAGATCACCGCAGGAAACTACGGCGGAAGTCTCGGACCACACAAGTTCAACCTTCATGACCTTTTCTAAGGTCAACCATTTTTTATTTTCTTTTTTTAGGTCCTCGTTTGTTCAGAATTTCCTTTCATAGTGTTTTATAATATCTATTCATAATGATAGCAGGCTGATAGTATGCAAGAATATCTACGCTCCACAGAGATAATCGACTGGGAACACCCAAAAATTCAAAAGCTTGCAAAAAAGCTTGCATTGGGATCGGATGATCTTGTTGAAATTACAAAAAGGTGTTTTGAATGGGTAAGGGATGAGATATATCACAGTCATGATTATTGTTTGAACCCTATCACCCTGAAAGCTTCCGAGGTCCTGGAAGCAGGAACAGGTTACTGTTATGCTAAAAGTCACCTTCTGGCAGCTTTGCTCAGGGCAAATGGCATTCCCGCCGGATTATGTTATCAGCGTCTTAGCAGGGATGAGAATGGAGAACCATTTTGCCTCCATGGCCTGAATGCTGTCTATCTGCCGGACATCGGTTGGTACCGTATCGATGCCAGAGGAAACAAAAAAAGTGTGAATGCTCAATATGCTCCACCTGAAGAGATGCTCGCCTATGAGATAAAAGTAGAAGGTGAAGCCGACCTGCCGGAGATATGGGCAGACCCGTTACCTGTTATAGTCGATCTTCTGACAGTATATGACAACTATGAAGATGTCTGGGAAAATCTGCCGGATATTCCATTGATAGAACAGACAAAAAAATGAAGATAAATGAAAAAAGTCAAAAATGGTTGGATAGATCGAAAAATGATCTATCATTAAACCTTTTTACAAACCTATCACTGACAGACCTGCACTGATTATATCTCTTGGATCGAGGCCTGTTATCTGTACCATCACATAGACACCAAGGAAGGTCCCTATGGTACTTCCGACATTAGCAAGTGCGGCTACAAAGACAACTCTGAAGAAATTGTTCTTCTGAAGCTCTTTGAAGCTTTCAAGTTTTACCATTTCTTTCAGATCAGAGGTAGTCGGACTCCTTTGTTTAGCTTCCATAAGACCTGCAAACCATCCGGCAGCCATCATTGGATTCAGGGAGGTCAACCAGGCGACCGAAAATGCAGTGATAACCGAGTATGGATGACCTTTTGCAAGAGCAGCCCCTGTCGCACTGAGAACACCGTTGATAATGAACCACCAGCCAAATGCCAGAAGCAAAAGTTCAATAGGTGTTCCTGACATGATGATCAAAATGAATGTTGCAAGGGCTATTCCCACTATTCCGATACCAATTATCTTCATGAAGCTGAACCGTTTTTGAGGCAATTCCGTCAGTGAAGAAACAGGAGGGAGGGACTTCGGGTCCTTAAGGTATCTTTCAACTCCCTGCTTGTGGCCTGCACCTAATACTGCTATTATCTTCTTGTTGCCACCATTGGCAAGTCTTAAAAGATTTCCTGCAATATAGGCATCCCTTTCATCAATGAGCACGGTAGCCGCATTCGGGGAAGCTTTTCGAAGCTCATTAATAAGCGTCGTTACCATGTCCTGATCAGTAATATTATCAATATCTATATTCTTGGAACCACCAATTCCCAGAGCTGAAGAAACAAGTGCAACTAGCATATTGAACTTTTCAAAGATGCTCATCTTGCTCCAGAAACGCTGCAATGTAAGCTGTATATCACGGTCAACAAGCGCGACCTTGGCCCCATTGGCTTCTGCTACATCGATGGCAGTTATCATTTCAGCACCTGGCTGAACTCCCATCTCATTGCCGATCTTCTTCTGTACATAGGCCAAAAGCAGGTGCACCAGGAAGTAATATATCTTTCCGCCACTCAGGATATCCTTTATGGGAAGGTCTGAATCTTTTACCTCCCCTTTAAGCGAATCATATCTGCCTTGGCAGAGCTCGACTGCCACAATATCCGGCTTTTCATTTTCAATAGCGCTTGTTACTTCATTGACGCTCTTCTCTGAAACATGGGCTGTACCCACGATTATTATTTCAGAAGGCTTTGCTTTGGCAGGATCAACTCTTTCCGTTGAAACAATGGAAGGTGTCTGTGAAAAAGTAGCACCTCCATTTCCGGAATAAGCTGAGCCTGAACCTATATCGTAATTATAACCAGAAGCAGCAGTACGGGAATCGGTCATCAACTGACTTTCCTTTAACTGTACTTCTTTATCTGTCGAACTTTCCATTGTTCACATCACTCGTTCAATAATGTCATAGTATGCATCAGATCGGTCCTGGAAAGAATACCTGCCACAGAACCATCTTCATCTATCACCAATACCCTGCCGATGTTGTTAAAACTCATCAGCTTCAAAGCATCGGAAGCAGTCGCCTCTAATGGAATCGTCACTACATTATGTGTCATTAGATCGGATACCAATACACTGTAACGTTCCAGAGGTATTACCCTGCGCACATCTGTAAACGTTATAATACCTTTTAAAGTATTACGTTCCATCACTGGATAGCCCATGTGTTTTTTTTCGAACATGAATTGTGTTAGTTCATCAATTGTCATGGAAGGTTCGACAGAAATAACCTCTTTTGACATAACATTCTTAACAGGTATTTTTTCAAGTATGATCGTAACAGCTGTGGACCTGTCTTCTCCGGATGCACCCATGTAAACAAAAATTGCAATAAATATAAGCCAGGGATTCCAGGGACTCGAGACCAATCCCAGAAAACCGAGAAGTAAAGCAAACATTTTACCTACAGATGCTGCTGTGTGAGTTGCCTGTATATAACTCATCTTTCTTGCAAACCATGCCCGAAGGATACGTCCTCCATCCATTGGAAATGCCGGTAGCAGATTGAATATACCAAGAACTATGTTGATAGAGCCGAGCATTTGTATGATCCTGAAAACAACATTATTTCCAAATGTAGCGAACGTATCAGCCAGAACAAAATTGAGCAGGAGTAGTGATGTACCTATAATGAAACTTACAAGAGGACCTGCAAACGCCATTTTTGCTTCCTGAGAAGGATCCCTTGGGATCTCTTCCATTGAAGAGACACCACCTATCAGGAACAAAGTGATATCTGTTATCTTAACACCATATTTTTGTGCCAGATAGGAATGCCCCAACTCATGAAGGACCACACATACAAAAAGAAGAACTGTTGTCACAAATGCAAGCAAGTATCCTAGCGATACCGGTTGAATATCACTAAAGCCAAAAGGTGCAGGATTGGACGCAAATATAAATGCAAAAACTGGCAGCACCAATAGGAATGTGATGTGAATTTTGATAGGAATACCAATAATAGTCCCAATTTTGAAAGAATTTTGCATGACTAAATTCTCATCTTTATGATATTTAGTACTATCTGGTTGTTTTCATCGATTTCTATAATACTATTTCTTTTGATGTTTACCATTGAATGGTCTAAATTTGCCTTACAGAACACTTTCACCCCGCTTGGCTCAACTGTATATATGCTCAGATCATAGTTAGTATTAGACACGGATCCCGGTGGTACACGTCTTTACAAGTTTCAAGGCTAGGTATCATCGATTCATCCCCTCATCCGTGAAAAATAAAAAACGATATTGAAAAACGATTATTTTAAATTTTTTTACTTAACCGCTTTTGCAAGGTCCTTCAAAAATAGTTCTATCGTTTCATTTTTGATGTGAGGCATTATAACGATCCTAAGAGCACGGGGATCACGTGTAATAGATACATGCCATCCATGTTCATCAAGCAATTTTTTTCTCACAAGATCAGCTTCAGGAACATCCAATGCAACAATATTCAAAACCGGATCAATAACAGTACCTATACCTAATTTGTCTGCACCTTCGACCAATTTTTTTGTGACAGACATACAGTCTGAAACAACTTTTTTGTAACCTTCTCTTCCAAGATGTTTCATGACAGCATAAGTTGAAGCCACTGCTGCACCACTTCGAGTTCCTGTTAGTGAATATTGTTTATTGACACTTAAATAAGGTGTGTGTATCTCAAGACATTCAAAATATTCAGGTTCTTTGAACAAAAGCCCACCTGAAGGAATTGTGCTAAGAGCCATTTTATGAGGATCTATTGTCATTGAAGTTACGCCTTCAAGTTTAAAATCATAGGAATAATCAAGATCCATAAAAGGAATTACAAAACCACCAAATGCTGCATCAACATGCAAAAAAATATCATTTTCAATAGCTAGCTCTGATAATTCATCGATGGGATCAAGCTGCCCAAATTCTGTAGTACCTGCAATACCAACAAGACCAATTGTGTTTTCATCAATAAGCGATCTTACAGAATCCAGGTCAACTTTAAGCAGATTATCAAGAGAAGCTTTCCTAATTTCAATCCCTAAAAGGTTTGCAACTTTATCGAATGAAAAATGAGCTGATTGTGGCATTATAATGTTAGGGTTTGATATATCACGCCGAAAATTTTGCATTGATCTTATTGCTTGTATATTAGATTCGGTTCCTCCGGTTGTAAGATAGCCAGCTTTTTCAGGAGAATTTTTGTGATGTAACATTTCTCCAAACATAGCAAGAACTTGTCTTTCAAGATCGAATGTACCAGGGAAAAGACCTGGATCACCCATATTTGACTCTATGAATTGTGTATGTGCTAAAACTGCAATTTCATGTGGATAAGTACACATTGAACTTAGAACACGCTCATAACTTGTATCAGCGGATTTGGCTTTTTTAAGAATTGCTAATATTTCTTCTTTTGTTTTGCCGTTTTCTTCCATGAATTCTCAAGCTAATTACATACAACCTGTTTAAAATGATTGTGTTTAAATTATCTAAAAATAGAGATGAATATAGTTAATTCATAGATGAAGTTCTAAAAAATCAAATTTTATTAATTTGCTACGAATAACATTTTGATCTTATTAAAATTATGATAAACAAAATAAAGAACATCAAAAATATTAAATTAAATTAAATTAAATTATGGAACAAAATTTCAGGAAATACTTATGTGCCTTTATTTGAATGTTTAATTTTTTACAGAATTTTATTAAACTTAAACTTGAGGAACTCTAGGGGTCACCCCATTGTTTCGACTGGAACATTTTAGTCAATTTTGGGAATTTGGTTCTAAACTTCTGGAAAGGTTTATTAACTATTAATTATATCTTTACAACACCTTCTTTTTTTAGTATTATAAAAAATATATCTCTTATTTTTTTTCTGCACTCCAGTCGAAACCATAGGGTCACCGTTCTTTATATAGTTTCCAAGGGAAACAAAGGGGTCTACTTCCAAAAGAACTCTTTTTAATGTTTTTTGTTATAAAGTGATTTTTGCAAATAATTCGAAAATAATTCGCTTGACTTTGTTTTCAGTTTTATACATTTAGTTTTATAAAATACTCCAGCCGAAACGAAGGGGTTCTAACCATAAATGTTAATAAGATACACTTCCATTGCATCAACTGGAAATAATAATGTTAACAATTTTTGGATTTAAGATGGTTAAAAGTAATTAATAATGTTCTGAAAAATGTTGTATAAAGATTAATGATGCTAATATTCTACTATCATAAAAAAATCTTTGTTTGTAAGTATTTTTCTGCATTTTTCTTATTATTTTTCTTATCTTAAGTTCATTAAAAAGTTTTAGACTAAAAAATGATATCTTAAAAAACTTTAACTCGTGTAAATTGATTAAAATATATCTAACTGATAAACTTTGACATTCACTGAATAATTGTATTGTTTATTATGATCTTGTCGTTAGAATAAATGTTGTTTCATAATCATTATTAATAAGTCTAAACTTATTGGAAGGTTCAAAATATGGAGAATAAATCATTAGGTGGATTATTTGAAGATTTATTGCAGAGTGAATCACTCTTTAAAAACAAGGAAGTTTTGAGACCTTCTTACACACCTGCCACACTACCTCACAGGACCGAACAGGTAAACAATCTTGCTACTATCCTTGTTTCTGCACTTAGGGGAGATACTCCATCAAATATTTTGATTTACGGGAAAACAGGTACAGGTAAAACAGCTGTTGCACGATATGTTGGTATCGAACTCGAGAGGAAAAGTGAAGATCTGGATGTTCCATGTTCTGTACTTTATCTTAATTGTGAGGTTATCGATACACAATATAGGTTATTGGCAAATCTTGCTAAACAATTTGGTGAAGATATTCCAATGACAGGATGGCCTACCGATCAAGTATTTTCAAAATTCAAAGAAGCGATCGATTCTAAAAAGCAGGTTATAATGATCATTCTGGATGAGATCGATAAACTTGTGAAAAAGGGAGATGATGTTCTTTACAATCTTTCCCGTATAAACACCGATCTTAAAAATGCAAAGCTCAGTATGATAGGTATATCAAATGACCTTAAATTTACAGATTTTCTCGATCCAAGGGTGAAAAGTTCACTTGGGGAAGAAGAGATAATTTTCCCACCATACGATGCTGAACAGATAAGTGATATCCTAAAGCAAAGAGCAGCTATTGCTTACAAGGAAGATGTCCTTGACGAAATGGTCATTCCTTTGTGTTCTGCTTTTGCAGCACAGGAACATGGTGATGCAAGACGTGCACTGGATCTTCTAAGAGTTGCAGGTGAGCTTGCTGAACGTGATAACCAGGGTCATGTAGCGGAAGAGAATGTCAGAAGAGCTCAGGAAAAGATCGAGATCGATCGTATCGTTGAAGTGGTCAGGACACTTCCGACACAATCAAAACTGTCCCTTTATAGTGTAATGGTCCTGAGGGATAACGGACACAGAAATGTTACTACAGGAGAGGTCTACAACGTTTACCGTCAGTTATGTTTAAGTGTAGATATGGATATCCTGACACAAAGAAGAGTCACTGATCTTATATCTGAACTGGATATGCTTGGTATTCTCAATGCAGTCGTAGTCAGTAAAGGACGTTATGGAAGGACAAAGGAAATAGTATTGAGTGTTCCTATCGAAAGTACCAGGCGTGTTCTTCTGGAAGATTACAGGTTAGGAATGCTTGCAGACTTCAAACCGGTGATCACAGCACAGATGCATCTGTGATGCATCAATTTTTAATTTGTTGTAAAAAAAGTGAAAAAATATAAGGATATTTAGGATATGAGCAGTCTCAGATGACCCAGATATGGTATTCTGAACTGTGCTGTTCCTATTATCCATTCTTCTTTAATAGGTTCATAATAGCTTATCTGGCCTTGCTGATCAAAATAGATGTTCGTTCTTATATTGTCACCTTTTGTGATATAACCACTGTGAGGAGCAGCAGGACCGTTAATCCACATAGGTTCTCCCTCTTCTACATAGTACATAGCCCGATGTATGATAGGTGTAACTCCTTCCTGACCATAAGGGCGGTATAGAATAACATCACCCTGCATTTTAAATGAAATATGTTCTGTAGAAGTATCCTGATTGGTTATTATCTGTGTCCGATCAATACTTTTTATGAAAATAATGTCACCGATCTGCATATGTGGTTCCATGCTGCCGGATTCAACCGCAACCATAGGTGTCCACATTCCAAAAACGATCTGTGAGATCACTGCAAAAGCCAGTACAGCCAGAAGCACGGATGCGAGATCTCTTGTAATAGAGATCCAGAAATTCTCACTTGTTCTAAATGTGTGAAATGATTCTTGTAAGGTCATATTGATCCAAAAGAAGAAAGTATCTGATTGGTTAAAAGAATATTGTATTTAGGCTTTATCTATTATCTTCGTACGTAGCATTTTTATTTGTAGGAATGCTTTTGTTACCACGACTCAAATTTTGCTCATGGATATTTGTAGTTTCGTCAATTTCGATCTGAGCTTCAATTTCAGTTCTATCATTTCATTTCAGGCCATATTATGAAAGAGATCAAGGCGCAGGAAGTTTTTTTGGAAGCAGGTTATCAGATAAGCCCTAAAGCTGTGGAAATGATCACCTCACATAGTGCACCAAATGACCTTATTTCCTATATACTCGAAAATGTGGATGAATCCCTTTTTGTCATTGAAGCTGAACATATTGATATTGAGAGTTTTGAAAAAGAATATCCGGACCTTCCAAAGGAATGTCTTGATGAGGTACCGTGTTCCAATGATACTTCAACATCTCAAGTATCCCCAGTTCCTTCGACCCGATCTCCTGCACGGTCTTCAATATCCTCAACACTTTCTCCAACATCATCTTCAGCCACTTTACGAGATGAAAGATGTTTTAGTGACTCCAACGGGCAGGTGAACAATATCAATATCATGTCTGACATTACAGATATGTCGACCTGTGTTGGTGAGTACATGGAATTTGTCCAATATTTCAGGAACCGTTACACTAAACTGAGTAATATCATACGTGGAAGGGTCACCGCCCGACCGATTGAAAGCCTTAACAAGAACCGGAAACAAAGTAGCGGCATAAGGCGTGGAGGCGGTGGGGATTATAATGAGACATCTATCATAGGGATGGTCTCTGAGATAAGGACCACTGCCAATGGTCATAAGATGCTACAATTGGAAGACCCCACAGGTTCATTTCCGGTGCTGGTGCATCAGGCGGAAAAGGACCTGTTCGAGGAAGCAAGCAAACTCGTTCTTGATGAGGTCATCGGTATAACCGGCTCAATGACCAATGATGGTAGTCTTCTGATCGCGAAAAAGCTGGTACTTCCAGACCTTCCGAACATCTCGAACAGGAGAGAAGGTACCTGGGGTAAAGCAGTTTTCACATCGGATATCCATGTGGGTAGCTCTACTTTTCTTGAGGAAGAGTGGTGCGGTTTTCTTGATTTCCTTAACGGCAAGACCGATAATGAGCAGCTGAAAAAGATGTCTGAGGAAATACGTTTTCTTGTGGTCGCAGGTGATCTTGTTGATGGTATCGGCATATTCCCGGGACAGGAACATGAGCTTGATATACTTGACATCTATGACCAATATAGAAAAGCTGCTGAGTACTTCGATCAGGTACCTGAACATATAAAGATCATCATTTCTCCCGGTAACCACGATGCGGTCAGGCAAGCAGAACCCCAGCCACGTTTTCCGGAGCGTATCACTTCCCTTTTCTCTGACAGGATAACGTTTGTAGGAAATCCTGCGCTTGTTGATCTTGATGGTGTCAAGGTCCTGATGTATCATGGACGTTCGATAGATGATCTGGTAGCATCTGTTCCGGGAGTTTCTTACCAGGAACCTGAAAAAGCTATGGTGGAAATGATAAAGCGAAGACACCTTTCACCAATATATGGAAGCAGGGTTTCCATTGCACCGGAAAAACAGGACCATTTCGTTATTGACCCGATACCCGATATACTGCATTGTGGTCATGTACATACTGTTGGCATTGGCAACTACAAGAGTGTACTTCTTATAAATTCAGGTACATGGCAGTCTCAGACAGAGTTCCAGAAAAGGGTCAATTTAATGCCTACCCCTGCAAAAGTTCCGGTGGTGGACCTATCTACTCTCAGGACAACCCTTCTTCAGTTCTAATGATATTATCACAAGGTATGAGAAAGAATTTGAGCTATCTTTCTATTTCCGATTACTATATATACTTCGACAGGGAAGTATGCATCAAATGTCTTTAAAAAATAAGGAAGATCTGATGGTTCTTCCTGAGATAACTGATTTTGAAACTTTGCTAAAAAAGCAAAAGTACAGTCTTGCAGGCACTCATTCGGCTGTTAAGACATGTCTTTGGCTTAGCCGTTCAATAAAAGATGAAGGCGACTGCTATAAGTCAACTTTCTATGGCATAACTTCTCATTGTTGCTTACAAATGACGCCGACACTTAGGTGTAATCAACGGTGTTTGCATTGCTGGAGGCCTACTGAAGTTGAAGTATCTCTTCCAAATAATTGGGATTCTCCAGTGGAAATAGTGGGGTCATCAATCAAGGCACAGCGAAAGTTGATCTCAGGTTTTGGAGATTCAGCGCCAAGAGAGCGCTGGATAGAAGCCAATGAACCAAAACATGTCGCTATCTCTCTTTCAGGTGAACCTACATTGTATCCGTATCTTCCTGAACTTGTAGAAGAGTATGAAAGTCAGGGCTTTAGTACTTTTGTTGTAAGTAATGGTACTGTTCCTGAAATGATGGAAAAGATAGAACCTTCACAGCTTTATATGAGCCTGGATGCGCCTGACAAAGAGACGTATGAAAAGGTTTGTTTACCGAAATCTCCTGCACTGTGGGATAAGATCAATAGGTCCCTTGAGATCCTTGGAACGAAAAATAACAGAAAGGCTATTCGCATAACATTGATCAAAGGTTTGAACATGTTCGATACGGCAGGTTATGGGCGACTTATCGAAAAGGCGGACCCAGATTACATTGAGGTCAAGGCGTATATGCATCTTGGATTTTCCAGAAGCCGCCTTCCACGCGAAGCCATGCCTGCACACGATGAAGTTCTGGAATTTGCAAAAGAGCTTGCTGGTCATATTGGATACAGTGTTGCGGATGATGTGGAAATTAGTCGTATTGTTCTTCTTTCGAAAGACGGAAAAGTATCACATCTTGAATAAAATTTAGACAAGGGTTATGCAACCAGTCATAACTTATATTTATATCCTTGTTCACATAGGTACATCTGTATAGCTAATAGCATCAATGTTCAATGCAGAACATAATCATTAGGTTGCAAGATGCAACTATAATTCCAATTGATCCTAATTATGGAGTATTCCTACAATGGCTGAACAATCTTCACATCAGAAATACGAGTTTAAAAAGAAACTGGAATCGTTAAGGGGAAAAAAAGGTCGTGGTACCGAACTTATTTCTCTGTACATACCTCCTGATAAACAGATCTCAGATGTTGTATCACAGCTTAGGAATGAACATAGCCAGGCTTCCAATATCAAATCCAAGCTTACCAAGACCAATGTACAGGGAGCCATCGATTCTATTATGTCAAGGCTCAGGTATGGTACAGTTCCGGAGAACGGGATCGTATATTTTACTGGTGCGGTAGATGTTGGTGCGAACAAGACCAATATGGAGACCACCATTGTTGAGCCACCACAACCCATTATCACTTACAGATATCACTGCGATTCGTCTTTTTTCCTTACCCCATTGGAAGAGATGCTAAAGGAAGCAAAGACCTATGGTCTGCTTGTATTGGACAGGCGTGAAGCTACGGTTGGTCTTCTCACGGGTAAACAGATAGAAGCATTCCGTAAGCTTACTTCCACTGTACCCGGCAAACAGAGAAAGGGTGGTCAGAGTGCTCACAGGTTCCAGCAATTGCGACTTATTGCCATACATGATTTCTACAAACGTATCGGAGATGCTGCAAGTGAGGTCTTCCTTGCAGTAGACCAGAAAGATTTCGAAGGAGTGCTTATAGGTGGTCCGTCACCCACAAAGGAAGAGTTCGAATCAGGTAATTTCTTCCACCATGAGATCGAGAAGAAGGTCCTTGGTCTTTTCGATGTTGCATACACCGATGAATCCGGTCTTCCCGAACTCGTGAATGCTGCGGGCGAGAGACTTGAAGACCTTGATCTCATGGTCGAGAAGAAGCTGATGCAACAGTTCTTCAGGGAATTGGTATCAGATTCCGGCAAAGCGACCTATGGTGAAGATAATGTCCGTGAGAACCTCATAATAGGTGCTGTGGATATATTATTGATATCCGAGGACCTCAGAGCTGTAAGGGAAACCGTCAAGTGTACTTCTTGTGATTATGAGCAGAAGACAAGTCGCGAGTTCAAGCCCGGGGACAGCAGTTCTCCTACTGGCAATTGCCCTAAATGTGGCTCTTATCTTGAGATCACTGAAAAGGTGGATGTCGTTGATCAATTGTCTGAGATATGTGACCAAATGGGCACAAGGGTGGAGTTCATATCCACTGATTTCGAGGAAGGTTCACAACTGTTGAAAGCTTTTGGCGGCGTTGTAGCGATATTGCGCTTCAACACAGGTATCTAAAGTTAATTTAAAGGTGATCATTTTGTTTTTAGATTTTATAGATCAGGTTACAAGTATACTGAACGATGCTGTCAGTTCAGCAGGGTTTGAAGCAGACGATATGGAGCTTGGTCCTTCACAGCACGCAGACCTGTCTTCAAGAATAGCATTCAGGTTAGCTTCTGTTGCAAAGCAGAGCCCGAAGGATGTTGCTGAGAAGATAGCAGGCGAAATTGTGATACCTAAAGGCTCTCTCGTAGAGAAAGTTGAGGCATTGGGTCCCTATTTGAATATCTGGGCAAGCCGTAATTTCATTGAGGGCACAGTTCTGGCGATAAGGGAGCAAAAAGAAGCTTTTGGTGGCAATTTCTCTGAAGGCAGGATATTGCTCGAGCACACTTCGGCAAATCCTAACGGTCCGCTACATGTGGGTCACATAAGGAATTCCATAATCGGTGATACCCTCGGGCGTATTCTCAAACGTGCAGGATATGATGTGGAACTTCACTATTACGTTAATGATATGGGTCGCCAGATAGCAATAGTTTCCTGGGCCCTTGGCCACTTCGAGTTTGATGAGAGCTCCAAGCCTGACCATGCCATTGCAGATGTTTACATAAAAGCAAACGCAGAACTCAATGCTCATCCTGAAAAAGTAGCTGAGATAGACAAGCTTATGCAGCTTGTTGAAAAAGGAGATGCAGCTACCATCGAAACTTTTGATAAGGCGGTCGGTCTGGCAGTTTCCGGCATCAAAGAAACGCTTAAGAAGATGAATGTAGCGCATGACGAGTTCCCGAAGGAATCCGGTTTCATCAGGTCCGGCGATGTTTCAAGGATAGTTGAAGAGATAAAGGCTACAGGTCGCACAGAGATCGACAACGGTGCACTTGTTGTAGATCTTAAGGACTACGGATTTGAAAAGACACTGGTGATACAGCGTACGGACGGTACATCCCTTTACACCACACGTGATCTTGCATATCATGAATGGAAAGGCGAACGTGCGGACAGGATCATCGATGTGTTCGGAGCAGACCATAAATTGATATCCGGTCAGCTCAAGGCCACACTCAATGCAATAGGCAAGAAAGAGCCTGAATTTGTTATCTTTGAATTCGTTTCCCTTCCGGAAGGCTCAATGAGCACAAGAAGTGGTAAGTTCATCAGTGCTGATGAACTACTGGACCAGATAAAGACACAGGCGTATAAAGAAGTGGACAAGCGCCGCCCGGAGATGCCTGATGATTTCAAGGCAGATGTGGCTGAGATCGTGGGAATTGGTGCGGTGAGATACGATATCATAAAAGTATCACCTGAAAAATCCACAGTGTTCGACTGGAAAGAAGCCCTTGACTTTGAAAAACAGGGTGGGCCATTTATTCAGTACTCACATGCACGTGCATGTAGCATTCTCCAGAAAGCTAAGGATGAAGGTCTCTGGAAGCCGGAAGAACCTATCAATGCAGCCCTTCTTGTGGAAGATTCTGAAGTTTCTCTCATTAAGAAGATGGCAATGTTCGACAACATGCTCGATCAATGTGCAAAGGACCTCAGACCTCACACATTTGCTATCTATGCAAGAGAACTTGCAGATGCGTTCAACCAGTTCTACCGCTTTGTATCTGTCTTGAATGCAGAGGATGAACAATTACGTTCAAGCCGTATTGCTCTGGTGGATTGTGCAAGAACGGTTCTTGCTAACACCCTGGACACTCTTGGATTGGGCGCACCTGAATCCATGTAAGTATTGCAGGAATGGATGTAGATCAACAGAAAAATGACCTGATAGAGAAGGAGAATGAAGAATGGAATTATATTTGTACATTCTCCTGTATCTGTTTTTAGTGAACACATACTCTTTCTGGCTTATGTTCTCTGACAAGAGAAAGGCTATCAAGGACAAGTACAGGATACCTGAAAAGAAGCTGTTCAGGTGGGCTATACTTGGAGGTAGTATTGGTTCTATATTGGGAATGCAGATGTTCAGGCATAAGACAAGGCATCCGATCTTTGTAGTAGGTATGCCTTTGATATTCATCCTTGAAGGTTACTTTTTCATTGAATACATTGCTACAATTATGTTTTGAGAGTTTTGTATCTTAAGCCAGTTTCTCATTCTATATAATGAGACCATCAAATTAGCTTTTCGCTTTAAAAGCGTAACTCTTTTTTCAAGACTACTGTTACTACTCTGAGCATAGCTCATACATTACATATATATGCTAGAAAATGTACCAGTTCATAAAATATACTTACACAGTTTAGGACGGAATCGGTATCAGCGACAATCTTGCCAACTATCTAAACACAGACAACGTATCAATATGCCAATTTTTGTATTTCTTAGATATCGATGACATTGCTTCTTATGTTGAAACTAGCTATTATGCCGATAAGGACTGGCATTTTAAGTATAAGGTTTCGTCAATGATAAAGCTCATCATTGTGAAATGTTTTAGGAACCTCTCATTTGAGAAAACAATATCTACACTAACAAAAGAAGAAGTGCAGCTTCTTTCTTTTGAAGATAATTATGGCGTTATGAATATTCCATCCCCTGCAACACTTCATCATTTTGTAAAATACAGGCTTGGAGAAGTTGGATTGGACGAAGTGATGTTTAAAGTTGGAACGAAAATCTCCAAAATTACAAAGATAAGAGATGCAAAAACAGATTCAACCCCACTTGAAGCATCAATATATGACAAGTATGCGGATTACAATCCGCATTACAATTGTAAGATGGACAAAGCGCACATCACTATGATAGGAACTCTTCCAATCTACATGACTCATCAAAAGGAACTGCGCATGATTCACCTGAATTGAAGAAACATATTGATGCATTGTATGGAGGTTATGATTCGTTCAGGAATCATGCAGATATCTGCTATAAGTTGAATGCAAAACCAGTGATTGCATAGTCATCTGATTCTAAAATTCAATATGAGGGGACGATAGAACGAATTGATCACTGGATCAATAAGATGTGGAAACTTGGTGGATCTATTCACATGAAATATGAAGAAAAACTTCGTTTCCTCTATGAAAATGGAAGGGAAAAACAAGTAGTGATGCACTTACGAAACAAGAACATTGGAGATGATGGATTCGATGAAGATTATTCACATAGGAGTGAATGTGAACGAGTACACAATCATATTAAGTGGACAGTTAAATTTGATATCAGAGGAATGAAAAATGGGAGTAAGAAGATGTATTCGATTATGAATTTCGTAGCATATCAATTGCTTGTATTAACAAATTTGCAAAAGGGATTAAAGAGGCGAACTCATTTGCAAATTATGTATAAGTTTGATGTTATCAAATTAGATTGGGAGGAATTATGAGATAATTTAATAATCGTATTATTAGTTGTTACAAATAGATATTTTTATATGCAATAAGTCGATTCAACATTATATCCAAAATACTAAAAAACTAGGAATAATGATGAACAAAGATACGATCGACTGGAATGATATCTGGAAAGAACAGATGTTAATGCAGAACCAATCACAACATGCTGTAGATTGTGCTGCTATCTGGGACAAAAAAGAAAATGCACAACTATTTTTGAAAATGTTTCAGGGAAAGGGGGAGAAACTGATCGAAAATACCCTCAAAGATCTTCCTTTAACACCGGAATCCAGAGTTCTTGATATTGGAGCAGGACCGGGTACACTTGCAATCCCACTTTCAGAAATGGTATCTCATGTCACTGCGGTTGAACCTTCTCCTGGCATGATCAGTGTGTTGCAAGACCAGATCGCAGAAAATGAGATCGGTAACATCAAGTGTGTTCATAAACGCTGGGAGGATGTCGAAATTGGATCTGATCTTGAAGCACCTTACGATGTGGTAATAGCCTCCTACTCTCTGGGAATGCCCGACATAAAAGAAGCTGTTCGGAAAATGGAGGCAGTCTCCTCAAGATATGTTTACATTTACTGGTTTGCAGGAGAAACCTCATGGGACATTAACTTTAAAGCATTGTGGCCTTCCCTTCATGGGACCAATTATTATCCTGCACCAAAATGCGATGTTCTTTATAATGTGCTTTACCGTATGGGTATTTACCCACACATAAATGTAATTCCATTTGAGCATATCCACAGCTTTTCCTCCGAGGAGGAGGCTGTTGACCATTTTAAGTCTTATTTTAACATCACTGAACAACACCAGGACGCAATCCTAAGAGATTATCTTAAAGACCACCTTGAAGAGGAAGCTGGTAACATTATCCTGAGAGGATTGACAACTCGCGTGAAGATGTGGTGGGAAAAAGGATGTGGTAGTTATGAATAAAAAGAGTAATTTCCTGACTTTTCTAATCATGAGCGGGCTTATTGCGACCTTCTTGTTAACATCTGGTTGCACAGCCCCACAAGAAGATGGTGCTACAAACGAACTTGTAGTTGCCATAAGTACCGATGTAAACAACTGGTATCTCGACAAGTTTCCCGGTGGGGATGGTAGATTTGTGTGGTCACAGGTATATGAAACTCTTGTAAGGCTGGACACAGATCTCAACATAGTGCCCGGATTGGCAGAATCATGGGAAACACCGGATGATGGTAAGACATGGATATTCCATCTCAGGGATGACGTATCTTTCCATGATGGCACACCATTTGATGCGAATTCGGTTGTATTTTCCTACAGTAATGAATCCTATGTCAAAAAGATGGGCGCTTTAAAAGCTCTGGACCATATTGAGATCATTGATGACAGCACCGTGAAATTCGTCATGAAAAAACCAATGCCACTGCCCTTTTATCTTACACACGTGGCCTGGCCTGTCATGAGTCCTGGCTGTGTTGATGAGAATGGGAATTTTGCAGAACCTATTGGAACGGGTCCATTCAAATTTGAGGAACAGACCCCTGACCAGGAGATCGTGCTTGTCAGGAATGACAATTATTGGGGCGATAAACCGGTTCTTGAAACTGTCACTTTTAAAGTCATACCTGAAGCTACCACCCGTGTAATGGCACTTGAAACAAAAGAAGTCGACATGGCAATAAAACTGCCTGAGTATGATGTTTCAAGACTGGAAGAAGAGCCTGATATCAATGTATACAGGAAATTAACGACCTTCACGGACTTTTTACAGTTCAACTGCAATAGTGGAGTGTTCGAGGATAAGGAAGTAAGAAAAGCTGTTGCATACTCCATCAATACTGAGCAGATGCTAAACACGGTTCTGGAAGGTATTGGATTACCGGCCAGGGGCAGGGCTTTCTCTCCTGTGATGATGTATTCAAACCCCGATCTTGAACTGTACGAATATGACGTGGAAAAAGCCAGGGACATATTATCCGAAGCCGGTTGGCAGGACTCTGATAATGATGGTGTTCTTGAGAAGGAAGGAGAACCTCTTAAGGCAACGATCATTGTTGGAAAAGGTGTATGGGCATCCCGTCATATTCCAATGGCTGAAGCCATTCAGGGCACGTTGCAAAAGGTAGGAATGGATGCGGATATAAAGGTACTGGAAAGCGGAGCTATTAATAAGCTTGAAAATGAAGGTCAGTTTGACGTGATCTTCAGGACAGGATATTTTGTATGGGGACCCTACCCGCGTCACTTCTTTGTCCACCAGTCGTATTGCCCGTTCTCACATTACAATAACACGGAGTACGATAAGCTGGCAAATGCAGCGGATTCCACAGTTGATCCTGAAAAGCAGCAACAACTGTACTATGACCTGCAGGACATGGTACTTGAAGAACTGCCTGCGTTCTATCTGGTGCACGAAGAAAAGATCATCGCAGCCAATACATACGTAAAAGGATACCAGATCACTGCTGAGGACCCGTGGCTTAACCTTGATGGAGTGTATCTCGAAGAAGAGCAATGAATCTCAAGATCATTGCTCCTCCTCCCTTCTTTTTTATTACAGTTGGATAACTGATCTTTAATTGTGCCGGATTAAGAAAAACTGATCATAAGGAAAAGGAAAGAAATGCTGAAATATATTCTAAAACGCATATTTCTCGTATTTTTCGTGGTTATTGGAGTGACCATTGTAACCTTTTCTACAATGCATTTTGCACCCGGGGACCCTGCAGAGGTTATTGCCGTGGCCAGGTACGGTGAAGACCTGACCCAGGAACAGATCGACTGGGTCCGGGTAGCAGAAGGTTTTGATTCCCCGGTGTACATCCAGTATCTGAAATGGCTTGAGCACGTCTCACACCTTGACCTTGGCAGATCACTGGTAACATCTCATGATATCCTTGAAGAAATTACCACCAGGCTCCCTGCAACTATCAAATTGGCGATATCGAGTCTGTTAATATCATTGTGTATCTCCATTCCTGCCGGAATAATTAGTGCGGTAAGGAAAAATACAGTAATTGACCATCTATGTATGACCGGTGCGCTGTTTGGAGTATCCATTCCCAACTTCTGGCTTGGATTGCTGTTGATCTGGTTATGTGCCCTGACTCTTCATCTGCTCCCCAGTTATGGATATGGGGGAGTTGAGCATCTCGTACTTCCTGCAGTAACCCTTGGAACATCCATGGCTGCCATTACAACTCGCCTGACACGTTCCAGTATGCTGGATGTACTGAACCAGGAATATATAGTAACAGCAAGAGCAAAAGGATTGGATGAAAAAACAATAATCTTAAAGCATGCGTTAAAAAATGCAATGTTGCCTATCATTACTTTTGCAGGGTTACAGCTGGGTTTTTTGCTTGGAGGGAGTGTGATAGTTGAAACGATATTTGCATGGCCGGGGATCGGGAAGTTGCTGGTAGATTCCATATATGCCAGGGATTTTGCCATGGTGCAGGGTTGTGTGCTGTTTATTGCTGTCATATTTGCGCTCACCAACCTGGTAGTAGATATCATGTATGCGTTTTTAGACCCGAGGATCAGGTATGAAAAAAGCTAATGATAAAATCACTTTTCTAAAAGAAGCCGGGAAGAACAGGATGGGCGCCATTGGAGGTGCCATAGTCATCTTGTTGGTCTTTATTGCAATCCTTGCTTCCCTGCTTTGTCCGCATGACCCTTTGGAACAAAAACTGGAAAATAGACTGCTTCAGCCATGTTTTGAATATCCCTTTGGCACGGATGATCTTGGAAGATGTATTCTCTCAAGACTGATCTTCGGAACAAGGTATTCTCTGGCAATTGGCGTTATGGTTGTTGGGATAACCGCTTTGGTCGGTACGGCCTTGGGGATCATTGCGGGTTATAGCCGTGGAGTAATTGACGAGACCATAATGAGAGTTGTAGACGTGGTTCTGGCTTTTCCAAGTATAATCCTTGCACTTGTGATCGCAGGGATGTTAGGTCCCAGCTTTTCAAATGTAGTAATTGCACTTTCTGCGACCCACTGGCCTGTATATACAAGACTTGTGAGAGGGATTACACTTTCTCTCAGAGAAAAGGAATTTATCGAGGCTGCAAAAGCTCTGAGAGCTTCAAATATCTATATTATGCGTCGCCATATACTTCCAAATTGCATCAATCCTATTATTGTACTTGCAACACTTGATATCGCACATGCGATTATCTTTGCGACCTCCCTGAGTTTTCTCGGACTTGGGATCCAGCCTCCGACACCTGAATGGGGATCGATGCTTAAAGCCGGGATCCCTTATCTTCGAACCTCCCCTCATCTCACCTTTTTCCCTGGTACCGCCATAATGGTGACTGTAATGGCTTTTAATTTCTTAGGTGACGGGTTGAGGGATATGCTCGACCCGAAAGGAAACGAAATGACGCTGGTGAATGAATGAGCTTATTGAAGATAGAGGACCTAAAGGTATATTTCAATGCCAGGGGCAAAATTGTGAAAGCTAACAACGGTATTGATCTGGAGATCAGGGAAAATGAGATCATGGGCCTGATAGGAGAGACCGGTTGTGGAAAAACAATACTTGGAAGGGCAATAATAAGACTGCTTTCTGATAATGTCGAGATTGGCGGAAAAATCATTTACAAAGGTGAAGATCTATTGGGCCTTCCCGAAGACCGATTGAGAAAGATAAGAGGTAAGGATATTGGTATGATACTCCAAAATCCCTCGGCTGCATTAAATCCGGTGTTATCTGTTGGTGACCAGATATCGGAGATCTATCGATATCATGGGCATATGAAGAAACAGGAAGCGGGGATCAGAGCAGCTAAAATGCTTGAAATGGTTGGAATTGACCCAAAAAGAATGTATGAATATCCTCATCAATTCAGCGGGGGGATGAAACAGAGGGTTATGATAGCTATGGGGTTGGCCCTGAATCCGGGATTGTTGATCGCAGATGAGCCTACCAAAGGTCTTGACCCTGCAACGAAAGATAAAATTGTAGACCTGATTTGTGAACTGGTAAAAAATAGAAATATGAGTCTGCTTCTCATTACTCATGACCTTGGCGTGGCTGAAAAAATGTGTGATCGGATCGCGGTGATGTATGCAGGGGAAATTATTGAGATAGCAACAATTGGGAATATTCTATCTCACCCCAAACATCCTTATACACAGGACTTGTTGAACTCACTTCCCAAAAGAGGTTTGAATCCAACAGCTGGAGAGAGTCCAAGCCTTAGTTCACCTCCATCTGGATGCAGTTTTCATCCAAGATGCAAATGTGTTATGGATGAATGCACAGAAAAGCATCCGGTGCTGATAGAGACTGAAAAAGGAACGGATGTTAGATGTTTCCTTTATGAAGGAAATTGAGGTTGAAAATGACTTTGCTATCAGTTGAGAACCTGAAGAAATACTATTATCGTGGAATTTTCTACAAGAAAGAAATAAGAGCAGTTGACGGAGTGGATTTTGAAATAAATAAAGGTAGAACACTGGGGCTGGTAGGAAGTAGCGGATGCGGTAAAACTACCGTTGCCAGGACAATTTTACGCCTGATAGAACCTACAGAAGGTCGTATAGTCTTTGAAAAAAAGGATATTACAAAGCTAACGAGCCGGGGACTGAAAAGCCTGGGGTGCGAGATGCAAATAATATTCCAAAACCCTGAATCCTCACTCAATCCGAGGATGAAGATATATGATGCTATTTTAGAACCTTTAAGGATCCATAAATTATGTAGTGCAGATGAGGAAAAGGAAAAAATTCTCAAGTTGATTGAAATTGTTAATTTGAATGAGGAACTTTTGTTCAGATACCCGCATGAATTAAGTGGCGGCCAGCTACAGAGGGTTGTGATCGCGCGGGTCTTAAGTTTGAATCCAAAGTTTATTGTTGCAGATGAAGCCACTTCCATGCTGGATCCCCTTGTTCAAGCTCAGATCCTTAACTTGCTGAAAGACCTGCAGGAAAAATTCGGGATAAGCTATCTGTTTATTTCCCATGATATGGATGTTGTTGAATGGATGTGTGATGAGATAGCCATAATGGATAAAGGAAAGATCGTGAACTGGAAATAAATATTTTGGTATTGTTTTAAATCGTTGATATGTTGAAAAAGGTGGTAAGGTATGAGTTTAGGGATAGAATTGATGAAGAGACCGGAAGTAGGTCCTGAAAAATTTATGAGAATCGTAGAAGACTCGATGAAGGGTTTTAGAAATTATAAGGTCTTAGCTACAGCTGTGGAACTTAATGTTTTCGAGCATACAAAAGTTCCACTAACACCGCAAGAACTTGCGAACAAAATAGGTTGCAACCGGAAAATGATAACATTGCTTTGTGATGTTCTGTGTGGTTTTGAACTTCTCTACAAAGAAGGGGATAGTTATGTAAATACGGGCATATCTAATACCTACATTCTAAGTGATTCCCCGTATTCACAACTAAATTTTCTCTCAGATATGGACAGTAACGTGAAATTGTGGGAAAAATTGCAAGATATTATAAAAGATGGTCCGAGAATTGTTGAAAAAGAAGAGTTCTTCGGCGATAGGGTGATACATTCTATGGCAGAGAACGCAAAATGTGGAATGCTTCAGGAAGTTATCCAGACTGTCATTGAAAACATCGATTTTAACAATGCAAGCAAAATGCTTGACCTTGGTGGGGGCCATGGGCTATATTCCATAGGTTTTTCGAGTTTGAACAAAGACCTAAAAGCATTTGTTTTTGATCTGCCTCAGGTGGTTGAACAAACAAAAATCTACGTTCAAAAATACGGGGCGAATCGAGTGGATGTGATTCCAGGTAACTTTTTTACTGATGACATTGGAGGTGGTTATGACCTCGTATTCTCATCGCTCAATCCGGGAGGAAGAGTTCCTGGATTGATTCCAAAAATCGTCTCTGCGCTAAATAAAGGGGGAGTTTTTGTGAACAGACAGGTCCCGGATGAGAACTCAATATCTGACCCTCTGCTCACTCTTGATTGGAACCTGTGGACATTTAAAGATATAAAGAAAGCAAATTCAAGGTATAGTTTTGAGAATAGTATCTCTTTTAATGACTACATCGACGCTCTGAAGGTAAATGGTCTTAATGTATTCAAGGAAATATGTCTGAAAGATGGCTCTATGATTGTTTTTTCAAAAAAAACTTGATATGATGCTTGACAGGATTTATGGTGTTATACATTTGAAACCGAATAAGGTAATAATGGTCATATAAATCTCATCGTAAAAAACTAAGTAAACACAGTTTGTAAGCTCATTAACAGAACATGCTAAGCCATTGAACTGTTGGTGTAGCTTCAGGCATTTTAAAATACCGACGTGACCTAGAAGTGAAACAAATAAGCAAAGGGCAAACAACATAAACAACTGTTTACTTACCAGCGTAAAGCAAGAGGGAAATACTATTCATCAGGATTATCTATGCCTTTTAAGGAATCCTGCTTTGAATATCAGTACTTCGCTAATTTAGCTTGAATACCACTAAATGCTATCATGCTATCATACGACACGGCTATATACTGCTAAAATCCCCTCCGCATGTCATTCTCATCACAGCGTAACGGATCCAACCCAAGAAAGTTAACTTCAAAAGACTGCATCAAAAATGTTCTACAACCTCTTGTTGATCATATTGACATTTCCATAAATGGTTCACTTACTGAAAAGCGTTTTATAAAAAAGAAGTTGATTACTTAATAATGAAGATACGGATCGAAACTCCCAAATTCAGCTTTTTCAAGTACCAGAAAGTAGACGATAGGTACAAAAAAGTCCTTTTTTCCCCGATACCTACGATATTTAACTACGGTTTCATTGAAGATACCTTAGGCGATGATGGAATGGAAGAGGATGCCATCGTTCTTGGCCCAAAGCTCTCTCAAGGTACTCTGATAAAATTATGCAATGCTGATGCAGTAGTAAAATTTGTTGATGACTCTGTTCAGGATGATAAAAAAGTGTTTTATCTTGGAGACAGGTATTCTGAAAAGCTGTTTGGATCATATTTTAGGATGTATGCACTTTTCAAAAGGTTCCGTTATCTGCTCTATGAAAGAAGACTTGCAGAATGCAGATTTGAAGGTATTGAATTGTTCGGGAAAAAGTAAGAACTGATCATGAGCTATTATTCTGCAAAAAAAGAGTCAAGAAAAGGTAAATTCTTTTCTCAAAGAATTTTTTTAAAGAATATCGATGGTCTGTATATTTTTGACCTTATTACCAAAAGGTATGCCTTCCTGCTTGAGATGCTCCTTTATCGTGGTCTCAACGATCTTCACAAGCTCTTCCTTTTCCACGTTCGTAACTGCTGAGAGGAACTTCAGAGTGCATTCTTTGCCTTTTGTTTCAAAGAACTCTACATTGGGTACACTTTCGGAAGATGTGATGCTGGCTTTCATGAGAGTTTCCGGGTATTCCAGAGCCATCTTGATGTGACCTACAAAATCCGGATTGAGCTTTTTGATCTGTTCGCCGATGGAAGTTAGAACATCGATGGCATAATTTTCTGCCTTTTTAGCTTCCAGTTCACAGTCCTTGATCGTCAGTTCACCGGAATAGGAGCTTACCTCGGAAGCTTCAATGGAATTGATGTTTTCCCTTACTTCCCTTTCCTTGCTCTGACCTGCCAGCAGGTCTATGAGTCTCTGGAACTTTTCATCGGCTTCCTTTGCAGAGAATTCGATAACCTCTGCTTCGGGATTTAGCCCTTCCAGGAAATTCCTTACCTCTGCAACCTTTTCTTTTTCTGCTATATCGACCTTGTTGATACAAAGTATGTCAGCATCCTCGATCTGTGTCTGAATGAACTTTGGTGTCTGCTTTATTTCCGTATTGAACCTTGTTCCATCCACAATGTTGACGATAGGTGCAAAGCTTAAGTTCTCGATCTTCATCAGTGCAATATCGTCCTTTATCTGTCTTGGGAAAGCGATACCTGTAGGTTCGATGATAATGACATCAGGCTGGAATTCCTCTGAAAGGTTGCTCAAAGTGTATTCCATGCTTATCTTGAGCGTGCAGCAGATACACCCGCTTGTTAGTTCTTCTGTAACGATACCGGTACTTGAAAGGGTATCACCGTCAAGGCCTATCTCGCCTATCTCGTTCACTATTATTGCTATCTTGTGTCCTGTATCGCTAAGATGTTTTCCAAGCTTCAACAGAGTAGTGGTTTTGCCACTTCCGAGAAAGCCGCCTATTATCATTATTTTCAATTATTTCACCAGCGAGAGAATGATATTTTTAAAAGATAATTGTTTAAGATCAAGACTGGGTTTAAACTTGTGAGTCTTTACTTATAAATCTTGCAGATATCCGGAGAGATAGGAGATGATCTTCTCATTTCGCTACTATTATAAATGATACTTACAGTAGAGTAGCTATGACAGACCTGATCTTTGATGATATTGGAAGTTTTCCGTTACCTGAAGGTGTAACGAAAGAGTGGATGGCAAACGCCTTCTCAAAAAGGGATAGTGATGAGCAGCTCTTCAATATCATAGGATCAGCATTCAAACAGAAATTAGATGCAGGTGTGCAGGTCGCAACATATCCGCAGTTCCAGGACATGTACGAGCAGTTCCTGTCCATAATCAAGGACCCGGAGTGTGTGGAAGAGCCTTTCAAGGTCAAAGAGGACAGTGCGCGCATCCTCGAGCTTGATATTTTGGAGAAGACTGCCGCACAATACAAAAAGGAGACAGGCGACAAGCCGGATGTCCGCGTCTGCGTGACAGGTCCTCTTGAGCTTTATCTCAAGGATTTCGGGGGAACCCAATATACCGACATCCTGGATACGCTTGCAGTCAGCATTGATCGTTTTATCAGTAAGGCCATCAAGTCCGCAAAGAACTTCAACATCAGAACGGTGTCTATCGATGAGCCAAGTATAGGTATCAATCCACAGGTAATGTTTGAAGATGCTGAACTGGTGAAAGCTTTGAGCCTTTCTACCGCCTATGCAGGCAAACAGGATGTAGATGTAGAAATACATTTACATTCACCATTGCATTACAAGATTGCATGTGACACTCCGAGTATCAATGTAATAGGCGTGGAATCAGCAGCCAATCCTTCCTATCTTGACCTTATAGACAAAAAAGTGCTTGAAGACACGGATTCTTTCCTTCGTGTAGGTATCGCAAGGACCGATATTTTCAATCTTGCTTCCGTTCTGAACGAGAAATACAATACAAATGTCTGGAAAGACACCCAGTATCTGCCTGAGATCGTAACAGAAATGGAGACCCCGGAGATCATTGCAAAACGCCTTGAGAATGCCCATTCCATATTTGGGGACCGCATAAAATATGTTGGTCCGGACTGTGGAGTTGGCTCATGGCCGACACAGGAGATCGCCTGTCAGTTGCTGAGCAATGTTGAAGAAGGTATCAGTATTTTCCAGAACAAGCAACTCTACTAAAAACTGAAACAACGAATTAATGTAAAGAACAGTAGTTAAAAAAAGAAATGGGGTTTTAGGCTATGTAGCCATATCCCACAAATCTCTGTTTATCATCCAGATTGCAGATTATGAACCTGTCAGATCCAGTGTAAGCCAGTAATTTCGATCCTGAGAGAGTAAGCACACATTCAGCATCTGTTGTAGTCCTCTCAACTTCCTCTCCGTTGACGAGGATCTTTTCAATTCGCATTGGGGCTGACTGCAAACCTACGAAGATATGAGGAACATCTCCTACCGCAAAGCCCTTTGAGAAGGGTGTGAAATGACATTTGAGTGTAAGGTCCTCTGTAACTTCTTCCTTTTGTGAGAGTACAAAACCTCTCTCAACATCCTTTGATTGCACGTTCTTGAGTGCAAGTCCAACTCTTGCACCTGCTGGTGCACTCTTTGCATCTACATCATGCAGCTGAATGGAACGGATCTCTATCTGCTTATCACTTGGGAAAGCTATCAGTTTATCCTTTGCGTTGATGGTTCCCTGGTCCACGACACCAAGAACAACACATCCGATACCGGTAACATTGAAGGTCTGGTCGACGACCACACGTGGTGGAAGCTCGTTCAATTCTTCAAGCTCTTTATCGACAACCTCGCCAAGATCGAATATCATTTCCTTGAGCTCTTCCATTCCCTCAAAGGATGTTGTGGAAACAGAAATATATTCCCAGTTCTCAAGAGCTGTTCCTGTTGTTAATTTCGTTATCTTCTCCTTCAGTTCATCAATGGCAAAAGGATAGCTTGTATCTGATTTTGTCAGAACGATGATGCCGTGCTTATAGCCCAGAAGGTCGAGTGCAATGATACACTCTCCTGAATAAAGATCAAGTCCTTCAGGAGGTATGCACAGAACTGCAATGTCCGAAAGGTTTAAACCAGCCATCATCGGCTTGATAGCTGTAGGATATCCTGTTGCATCGATAGTTGTCAGAACTTTTCCGCTCTTGGCAAAATCGTACATTGTAAAATCTGCTACGGTTCCCTTCTTCCCTAATTTTGCAGCAAGGGTTGTCTTTCCGCTTTTTTCGCTTCCGATGATAGTTATTTTTGTCATATATTATCACACTTTTTGTGTACACAAATACTTATTGTGATATATGCTTTTTTGAGCTTACCATGTTTCTCCCTTCCACATGGAAAGCGTCTTATCATTGGTACTCTTGTTCAGCTTCTTTATCTTGACAATAAATTCATCACCTGCCACTTCCGGTTCACTGAAAATGGCTTCCATGCCTTGCCGTCTTAAATATTCCTTGAACTTTGAAACGGTCTCAAGGCTTGATACCTTCATCTGAACTTCATCGGCTATACGGACACCATTTCCTATATTGATGATAGAATCTATCATGGGGTAAAGTATGCTTCTGCCAAGTTGCAGGCAGCGCTTGTCTATATCATCAGATGTCTCTTCCCATTCAACTGCTTGAAAACCTTCGCGCACTACCCTGGAGAACAGATAATCCCTGCCGACATCATTGTAGAACTTGAAAGCATGTTTCAGGTCTGCACAATTGCTTTGCGAACAGGTATATTTTAAAGGTGCTATCTCCATCATGGGATCTTTGATAACAACGCCTTCGTGTTCTATCTTCCCAAGTTCCCTGATGATCTCACTTATCCTTAAGGGAGCTTCTTCCTTTGGAAATTCGCCAAATAGCCTGACCTGTGTGAATCCGTATTCCTCTGCAAGCTGCCTTCGCTCATAAAGCGGAAGAGGAATGCCAGTATGTTTATGTCTGATATCGAAAACGAAAAGTTCAAGGGATTCGACATTGTATATCTTCTTTGGGATATAAGGATTGTCAGGACCTACCATCTCGCCGTGGAGTACAAGTTCCGGATGTTCTTCAAAAAAATCAATATCCAAAAACTTCTGTGCCCTTTCAGTAGAGTAAGGGCAGACATAACCTCCGCGGGTTATGACAATGATCTTCCCGTCAACTGTAACGATACGCACATTAAAACCGTTCATCTTCTCTTCGGCACAGACAGTCTCGACATCAGAAAAGTGAGCTTCTATAGTAGGTTTTAACAGCATGGCCCGGTGTATCTTTGGAAATCCCATTATAAGTTCAAAACAGCCGTTCTTTTGCTACAGAACTGATCCGCTGTCAATATGAGAAATAGATGTATCAAAACGAAAAAGATGCTGATGTTCTCCCCAGAGCTGCAAAAGCTCACGCTTTTGTAATAATTTCTGGAGTTTGGAAAAGGGCAGGTCCAGATAATCTGCAGCTGCCCTCACATCCAATATGATACGATCAGCATCATCAGGTTTCATTCTTTCACTTTGCAAACGCACTAATAATGTTCCTTCTTGTAATGAAACCTACCATATCTCCTTCAAGGTTCATTACCGGCAAACCCCCGATCTTTTCTTTGAGCATCATCGCTGTAACATCCGACATCAGAGTGTTGGATTGCACGGTCTTGACACCTCTTTTCATAATATCTTCGACAATGAGGTTCTTAATACGCGAATCTTGCTGATTTCCAGAAACAATATCCCTGAAAGCACGCATTGACTTAGCGATGTCCTGTTCAGTGACAATACCTACAAGTTTGCCATCCTCAATAACAGGGAACCTTCCAATATCTTCATCAAGGATTATGTGTCTGATATGGCTGACCCTGTCTCCTGGATGTACGATTATAGGTTCCTTGTTCATTATCTCAGCAGCATAACCATCGATCTGACTATTGTTCAGCACTTCATTTGGTGTAACCCAACCGAGAATCTTCTCATTCTCGCTTACAATTATAATACCGCGGTCCTTTGCCATCAGTATAAGTGCGTCGTCCACATCCATATCAGGAAGGACCTTTACGAATTTATCTGAAACAGCGGTTGCTACATGGAGTGAAGATGCAGGTTTAGCCCCTTTCTTTCGTGTACCAAGTTCTTTAGTAATACCTCTCATTGTAAGTATGCCGATAAGCTTATCGTCATGTTTTACCAAAAGGCGGCGTGTATCCTTCTTTTCCATAACATCAAGCGCATGGGATATCGTGTCTGCTTTATCAATAGATATCGGTTCTACCATTATGTCCTTCACTTGCATATCTTCTCACCTCTTTTATTTCGTGACGTCAGATCACTAATCTATCACTTATCTCTCAAATATCCATCAAGCTGCTCTCATGATATCTGTCCTGCTGACAATACCGACGATCTCATCATTTTCAGCAATAGGGATACCTGTAATGTTCCTTTCCACCATGATCTTTGCAGCTTTTGTGATATCATCCCCAACATCCAGTACAGCAAATATGTCGCTCATTACATCCTCTGCCACAAGAGGGACAGTCTTGACATATCTGTATATTTTCTCACCACTGGGTTCTGATTTTCTTGCCATCTTTATGTTCTTTGAAGGAAGTTCTCCCTCATTATCTGCAAGTACCTGCAGTGCAAGTTCTCTTGTCGTTATAATTCCAACAGCTTCCCCGGAATCATCTGTAACAATAAGCTTGCTGACATTGTTACTTTCCATTTCATCGATCACGTGGTTGAGGGTGTGATGCCTGTGAACAAAAATAGGATCTGCCGTCATGATCTCACCCAGATTTTTTTTAACAGGGAGCTCAGACATGCAGCGAATTATATCCACTCTTGTAACAATACCAACAAGTTCTCCATTGTTGAGCACAGGGATGTTATTGATATCGTTATCTACCATCAATGCCGTTGCTTGAGGAACAGATGCATCTTTATAGATCGTAACAGGGTCTTCTGTCATTATCATCTTTACAGGAACCTTGTCAATAGGCCTTCGTCTCCACATTGGTTCTGCCTGGGCCAGGCGTCTTCCAAGATCGGATTTGGTAACGATACCTATCATCTTGTTGCCTTCCACGACAACAATTGTGCTTATCTTATGTCTAAGCATCAATTTCCTTGCATGTGACACAGGCTCTTCCGGCTCCATAACATACACCGGGGAGCTCATGATGTCTGATATATTCATATCTCATCCTCCTTCGTTTGTTAGTTATTCCTGTGGAAATAAAATTCATTCAGCTATTGCTCTTAGGATATCCCTTTCTGTGATTATACCACAAAGCTCTTCATTATCGATAACAGGCAGGGATCCAACACCATGTTTGAGCATGAGGCTGCTCGCTTCTCCGAGGTCTATATCAGAAGTGGTCCATACTACATCCTTTGAGACCAATGAACTGATAGGAACATCCATTGCTTCGTGGAAATTACCGGTGACCAAATTCTCAAATACCTCTCCGTTCCCTAAAAAGTTCATAATGGCCGATGCATTGACAACTCCTATGAGTATATCCTTCTTTACAACAGGAAGTCTTCTAAAGTTGTTCTTGACCATCACTTTAGCAGCATCTCCGATCTTCATATCAGCAGACGCCTTTTCCACCGTTTTGCTCATGTGACCGGCAACTGACATATTAGTGGGAAGTCCGCTTGCAAACGTTAAGAAGTCCTTCTCAGTGCATATTCCACAAACATGATCTGTGCTATCAACTACAGGCAAGCTTCCTATGTTGTGCTTCAGCATGAGCTCAAAGGCTTCCTTGATATTGCCAGTGCTATGAATGGACACTACGTGGGGTTGCATTATCGAACTTATATCAGCGTTGATAGCAGCCAGTAAGTTCCCTTTGTATTTATTTTCAATAAGTTGGCTCTTATCTCCCCCAAGGAAATCGATTATGTCAAAAGATGTAATGATACCTTCAATTTTGTTTGTGCCAGCGTTTGTTATAGGAATATGCCTGAACTTCCTTTCTGTCATTATCTTGATGGCATCAATGATCTTTGTTGTAGGCGGGATAGTAATAACATGCTTAGTTGCCACAGACATAATATCCCCTTCATGCTCTGATATCTTCGCATGGAAATCGAAAGCCCTCTTATCCATTGTTTCATTGGTAGCAAACTGAACAGGATCCTTTTTCTTGCTACCCACAGGGCCGTTGTTTTGAAGTTTCATTTTATCCTCCTTATTTTTTTCCAATAATTAAGTATTCGATAGGCTGTACGAATTTTGGAATAAACAAAAAGCCATCCAAAAATATTGAAAGGTCTGTGGTTACAATCCTAATTGTTTAATTTTTATTTCTTGATCGATTCGCCTCAGTTATGCTAGGTCATAAAGCGGGATCAACACTCATAAAGAAGCACGCAGTATATCGGTCCGGGCCACTATTCCTGTTACTTTCCCATCATCAACAACCGTCAGTCTTCCGATATCATAATGGAGCATCTTTTCAATACACTCTTTTACACTGGTGTCAGAAGCCACTGTATAGGCAGGAGTTGACATTATCTGTTCAACTGGCGGAACATCTTTGGATTGTGTTTGATTTTTCTCACTAATGGCTGGCCTGACAAATCCGGATCTTATGATATCCCTTATAGTTACCATGCCCTGAAGTTCATGAGCATTGGTGACCACAGGTAGGCCGGAACAATTCGATGTAAGTAGGATCGGCCATATTTTTGTAAGAATGTCCTGTGGGTTACAACTAATGACATCAGTTGTCATGACATCAGCCGCAACTTTGGTATTTATTTTATGAGGTCCGATATTTGCAAGAATATCTGAATTGCTTACCATTCCGACTATCTCTTTATCAGTTTCAGAGGCCACTACTGGACAGAGCCCGACACCTGATGCAATAATAAGTCTTGCAGCATCCATGATGTCTGTTTCTGGTGTTATAAGCGGACAATCATTCACGAATCCCTCAATGGTTACATTGGAACGTGTGGATGCGATGTTGAGAATATCCTTATCTTTCAGGATACCAACCATCTTTCCGTTGGCATTGGTTACAGCAAGACCTCTAAGAAAGTGGTCTCTAATTAACTGCCGTGCATATGTCATGTTGTCGTGCTCTTTTACACTAACAGCATCCTTGGACATAATTTCGTTGACTTTCATATAAAACCCCCGATCATATGAATCAGACAAAGAAGCTTCATCTTCATCTGCTTATTCTTCTTCTTCTCTACAATCTTCGCATAGTATAAGACCGTTAAATTGATTTAGATCATCCACATGTGATCCACACCTTTGACATACCCCCCTTTCAATGTCAATAGTTTCAACGACATCCTGCTCTCTATTTATCTCTATAAGGTCTTCCAGAATTGTATTCAGACCCGGAGCTACTGTAAGGATGTCCCTGTCGGTAACAAGTCCTACGATCGCCTTCCCATCGGTGACCGCAAGCCTTCGAATATGGAATTTCACCATCATTTCAGATGCTTTAATGGCACCAGTGTTTGGTTTCACTGTTAGAATAGGTGATGACATTATTTCTTCAGCATTTACGGTGTGGGGCATGGCATCTTTTACCATTACCTTACATACCATATCTCTTTCAGTTATAATGCCTGTAGCTTCACCATATTTTGTGATGATGACGCTATCAATATTCTGTTCATCCATAGCCTTGGCTACTTCAAGAGCTGTGCTTGTCACGTCAAGGATAAAGACATCCTTAGTCATTATCTCATGAACGGTAACATCTTTCAGGGTCTCTTTGATAGACCCGTCCGCCTCAATGTCCCCTTTGGTCACCAGGACCATAAACATCACCTTCCTATGCTACTAATTGAATTCCCACATTCAATTACATAAAAATTCTACTTTATAGCATATATAGGTGTTCATTTTTACTTGATTGTTATTCTTGTACGGTTTCCAGCGCTTAGTTCTATATCCTCGTATCCGGATTTTGAGTATGCATCAATTATTTCGATAGGTGTCTCAATGTCCAGTTCATCTACAAGAAGGGCATGATCTCCCCACAGAGCAACTCGAATACGGCCGGTATCATCAGATACATAGATGTTTGAGACCATGTTGCTGGTTCCGTCATCCTTCTCGAACTCCCTCAGTTCTCCAAGACCGGAAACAAATCCTTTTATTGAATAGGATTCGCCGGGTATGATGTCAGCGATAGGTGTATAGCTCTCTTTGTACTCGACATTTGCTTC
The DNA here is from genome assembly GCF_030594565.1 of Methanococcoides sp. Taxonomy (NCBI): domain Archaea; kingdom Methanobacteriati; phylum Methanobacteriota; class Methanomicrobia; order Methanosarcinales; family Methanosarcinaceae; genus Methanococcoides; species Methanococcoides sp. The sequence continues at coordinate 19,517 of NZ_JAUVEY010000001.1, read as the reverse complement.
GGTCTTTCTGAGAACACCATGGTTTCCGATCTGTACCTCAACCTGCTGGCTGAAATTATTTGTTCTTGCATATCCGTTGATTATCTCAACAGCATCATCAAGGTTCAGGGAAGTGGTGGAATCTACTTTTTCGTCCCACAGTGTCACGCGTATCTTTCCGGTTTCGTCACCTATCAGTATGTTCATGACGCGCCCAGGGTTACCATCCTTTTTCTGGAAGTTCCTGACATCAGAGATATCCAGAAGTTTTCCTGAAATATTGATGTCGGACATACCGTCCTTTATATCAGCTATCTTCTGTGACTGCATGCTGACCTCTACTTTCTGGTCGGTCTGACGCATTAGGCCGTATTTGCCGATGTTTATCTCTGTTCCGGAATAGCCATCCTTTGCGTAACCTGTGATCTCCAGGGAATCTCCAACCTCGACGCTTCCGTCCTTAATGATATCCGCACGGTCATCCCAGAGAGTGAGCTTTATGGAACCTGTTTCGTCTGCGACCTTAACAGTTCCCACTCTGCCAATGGTACCATCGTTGCGATTGAATTCGCGTACATCAAGAATGGAAGTGACCTTTGCTACAAAGCTCACATTGCCTATATCAGCAGTTATATCTTTTATTTTGATGATATCTTTTACAGTATCTGTGACCCCAAGATCATGAGCAACAAGCATTGCTGCTGTCTTCATATCACAAAGACCGCTCATTTGGTCTACTTTTTCATCGACCCTCTTTCTAAAATCGTCTTCGCTGATAATGCCTCCAAGCTTATTGTAGATCTCAGTTATCTCGTCCATTGATGACACCTGTAAATAGTATTAAAACGGGTCCATAAGAATTATCCAAAACTTATAGGAAAAAGATAGGCTCTTTCCTTGTTTTGTAATAGCATAGGTCTCGGGTAAGTTTAATTCGATATGATATAACCCTAACGAAAGGTAGGTCATACATTATCTTGCAGAAATCCGTTCTTATTTTCTATTATCCGCTTTCTGATGCGTGGATGTAGATAAAGATATATTAAGTATAAAATGCATTTGCATTTAGATAGCATGATTCGCAAGTGTAATGAGCATGGATACTTCAGGGGCGAGTTTTGTCCGGACTGTGGTGAGAGCGGAAGGTATGTACTGGACGATGAACGCGAAGAGCGTCTCGGAAGGTTCATCTCAGGCGCATTGAGGCACTTTCCCGATGATGTTGGACTCACTATGGACGAACAGGGCTGGGTCAATATGGACCTGCTCTGTGACATAATGGACCGGCGCTACAAATGGGCGACAAGGGAACGGCTTATTTCTCTGATCGAATCCGATCTGAAAACTAGGTATGAGATAAAGGGTTCCAAGATAAGGGCAAGATACGGTCATTCTGTTAATGTGGAATTGGACTATCTTGAAACTGAGCTTCCATATCTTTACTATGGTGTCAGTCAGGAAGAGGTTGATATGCTTCTTGATACTGGTATTGCTCCCATGAGACAACGCTATGTACATCTTAGTACAAGTTATGGGAAGGCGATAGAATCAGCTTCGGTCCATACTGAGAATCCGGTAGTGCTTGAGGTCGATGTGGATGAGGCACAAGATGATGGATTGCATTTTATGTTGGTCAATGATGATATTGTGCTAACAGATGGTGTTCCACCGGAATATCTTAGCGTCGTGGAAACTGAGGAATAAGCTTTTTGAAGCTTATTGAATTGAAATTTCCACTATACCTTTTCTTTTTTCGGTTTTGAACTTTATATCAAGGAATTTTTCTGTGACCCAGATGTTGGTCCTTGTATGGGGTGATATTTCTTTTACAGTAAAAGAACCACCTTCAGCAAGTCCGAGATAGGGGATAAGCTGGTCTGCAAGATGAATGTCAACGGAAGAAGGGGTTAAAAGTTCATCCAGAAGGGATGTAGCAGCATCACCGCCTACCTTTTCTGCTGTTATTCCTCTTTTACCAGGCACAAAAGAGCCTTTCATTCCACAATATAAAGTTATTCCACTACCGGTGGATTGAAAGTCAGTACGGCATGTTTCTATTGAACATTCATAGCCGGCATCTTCAAGAACAGCCCTTGCTTTGTCGGCCTGCCTCTGTGCAACATGGTCAGGCAGATTGGAGCAATGCGATATTCCACGGATGATCCCTCTTTCTTCTGAAAGCTCATGAGGCACTAAATGTGAAGGCTCGATCATTGCCTTAACACTACCTCCACCACGCGGGTAGTATCCTCTTTTTAAAATATCGATGTTGCATCGGTAGCCCATTTTCGAGAGGGCATTGAGTGTGACATTATTAAGATAATCGATACTTGGTGACCATGAAACATCAGTTCCCCCTTTTATGTCAAGTTTGACCTTAGTGTCAGAATAAGCAGCAATGGGCATTATGCATTGTACTAGTAAAGCTATGCTTCCCGCAGTGCCGATATCAATGGTATAGTTACCCCCCCTTGTTTCCTGTGGAAAGAATGCAATATCCGTAGAGCCGATCTTAACTCCTTCTACTTTTGCATCACACAATAAGGCCGCTGTTCCTATTGCTTTTGCATGTTGGGCTGAGAGTCCGGGGTTTGGCCGGTCTTTACGTATATTCTTTATGGATGTTGCTTTTCCCGTAACAGCAGAAAGTGCTATGGCGTTTCTGACTATCTGTCCGCCGCCTTCTCCATAGGAACCATCGATATCGATCATGTTCTTGCCTTTATTTTCCTGAAAGCGTCTTTAATTGCATACATAAGGGGATCCACAACAGTAGATACCGGCGGTGCGTAACAGGTTTCAATTGAAAGCATTTCTTCAATTGTTGTCTTCTTCTTTATCATGAAAGCAAGACTGTCAATTCTTTCTTTTACACCGCTTTTTCCGATTATCTGTGCACCTGTAAGTCGATCATCACTAAAAATAAGCTTGATGTGGATATCACTGCTGCCTGGGTAGTAAGATGCTTTTGTCGTTCCTGTAGCGTAACCTGTGATTATATCGATGTCTTCTGACCTTGCTCTTTTACTTGTAAGACCCACCGAGCCTATCAGGAGATCACCTGCAACGTAGATACTGGGACCCAGAAGAGGTTTGAGTACGGTATCTTTCCCACAGATGTTGTTAGCCATTATCGTAGCCATATGTCTTGCAGCAGGGGCGAGTTGGACAAGTGTTCTTTTGTTGGTGATAAAGTCTGTGATCTCACAACAATCTCCGCCTGCAAATATGTCGGTTGAAAAATCGCCGTCCACAAATGCCTGAAGGTGTTCGTTTACGATAATACCTCCAAGTTCTCCTGTGGAAATACCTGCATTTTCTGCAAGCTCGACATCAGGTAATATTCCTGTGCTTATTATAACGATATCCGCTGGTATTCGTTCTCCTGAAATTAGAACGTTCTCCACCCTTTCTTTCCCTTCGATACTATCCGGTATATTGCCTGTAATGAGGGTTACACCGACAGACTTGAGGTATTCTGAAACTATCTCTGCCATATCAGGATCTATCAGACGTGAGATAATTGCAGGACCGCGGTTGATCAGTGTTGTGTCTATCCCTCTTTTCGCTATACCGGCTGCGGTCTCAACACCTATTGCACCGGCACCGATGATGACCATGGTCTCAGCGGAAAGAAGTGCATTTTCTATTTTCATGCCGTCAGCAAGTGTTTGCAGGGTGAATACGCCATCCATTCCGATATATTTCTGTAAGGGCTGAGGTATCCGCTGTTTTCCACCGGTAGCGATGACAAGCTTATCGAACAAGATATCACAGTTCTCAAGCTCTATCGTTCTATTGAGAATATCTATTGACAGGGCCTCAGTTTCAAGTTCTATGTCTATCCCCATCTTATCAAAGAAGTCAGGAGTTTTGACAATAAGAGAATCAAAATCATTTACTTTGCCTGACAGTTTGAAAGGTATCCCACATTCACTGTACGATATGTGAGCATCCTTTGAAATGACTATGACGGAAAGGTCCCTGCACCGCTTTACATGTGTAGCAGTAGTAAGCCCGGCAGCACCTCCGCCGATGATGGCAAGGTCATATTTTCTAATATCTTTCATAAAGATATTCTCAGATGCATGTTATTAGGGTTTTGGCATTTGATGAGAACCGTATATGATGAAGAACCGAGGATAGAACAGTAAGATAATTGACGAGCGAGTTTGGGGAGTGGGGGGGTTATTGTAGTAAAAAATAATGTGTCCCGCTCGTCAGCATCCCTATTATGTTATTGTATTTAAACATGTTGATTTATTACGATATTTTAGCTCTACATCAGACAAATTTAAACACGGTTATCGTGTTTGATTTTAGTGAATATACTGTGGTTATGGTGTGATCTTTATATTTTAAAGAGGATGCTGTGATGTATTTAATTACATCCACTTTACAATACCATAATGATCCTTAAAATAGTTTTTCGAACACATTTTTGAAATCGTGGTGCAGAGGTATTTCAGAAAGATCCAAAACCACAAAGTTATTAAAGTGTAAGGACTAATTAGTCTATTGTGATTGGAATACTATCACACTAAAACTTAATTAATTTATCAAATATTCCATTGGGTGATTTATTCAATGGAAATAAACAGATTATCAAAATAAAATCTGGATCATTGTGGTTGCGCCATCACTTTATGCGCACCATTATCACATATTACAAGCAGAAGGAGCAGTCGAGAGAGTCAGGCTTATTCATATTATAGGAATTGGACAAACGGCACTTTATAATTTGTGTCAATTGTCTATAGCTATTCAAAGGTTCGATGTCAGCATACAGAATTATTCGCATTAACAGATGACACATCCATGTGCAATTGATGCACGAGGGGATTTTGGGATGTCTTATATATATGTGGATTATCTGGAGAGTTGATGCCTTACTTGGTAGTTCAAACTATGGGGAATTTGTTTGAATTGATGGTCAATAGACAATATCTGACATAGTACATGCAGCCGAAAGATCTTCTTTCTTCTACTCTTGAGAGCCTATTTTGTAGTATGCATATTTGGTCATATTTTGTTAGTCTGTTTAAACGTAGATCCTGCCTAATATGGCAACTACTGTATAAGAAGGAGATAATATGCAAAATACAGACACCACTAAATATATCATTCATTCAAAGATCAGCGCTGACGGAATAATTGAACGCCCTGATATTGTAGGAGCTATTTTTGGCCAGACAGAAGGTCTGCTTGGTTCAGATCTGGACCTGCGCGATCTTCAAAAGACCGGCCGTATCGGAAGGATAGAGGTTGCAGTAGGTGCAAAGGGCGGTAAGACCAAAGGTAATATCTTTATTCCATCTAGCCTCGATAGGGTTGAGACCTCTATTCTTGCAGCATCCCTTGAGACCATTGACAGAGTAGGTCCATGTACGGCAAAGATCGAGATCACACAGATCGAGGATGTTCGTGCAACCAAAAGGAAACATATCATTGAGCGTGCAAAGTACATTCTTACCGACATGTTCGATGAGAACCTTCCGGAATCCCAGGAGATCGCAGATGAAGTTCGTCAGTCAGTACGCATTGAAGAGATGGAGTACTATGGAAAGAACAAGATCCCATGTGGCCCTAATGTGGTCGAATCCGATGCGATCGTTGTTGTTGAAGGCAGGGCGGATGTGCTGAACCTTTTGAGATATGGTATCAAGAACACTATCTGTGTAGGCGGCACCAATGTACCACCTGAGGTTGCAGAGCTCACAAAGAAGAAGACCGTAACTGCATTCACAGACGGTGACCGTGGTGGAAAGCTCATCATAAAGGAGCTTCTACAGGTTGCAGACATTGATTACATTGCACGTGCTCCTGACGGAAAGAGTGTCGAAGACCTTGTTCAGAGGGAGATCGTACGCGCACTGAGGCAGAAGATCCCTGTAGAGCAGGCTCTTGAAAATTACTCTATCAAAACAGATGTTAAACCTGAACAGATAGAAAAACCTGCTAAGGGTGGCAGGGTCACACGCATTCCAAAGCGCAAGGAAAGGCCAACGAGTGAGGTCTCTGCACCTGTTGCTACCAAAGTTGTTAACAAACCTTCCATGTCCGAAGAGAAACCGAGGGTATCAAGAGCAACGAGGGTGCCCAGGGAAACAACGGCATCTAGGGCAACAAGGATACCAAGGGAAACAACAGCAACTAGAGAAACAACAGCAACTAGAGAAACAACAGCAACTAGAGAAACAACGGCATCTAGGGCAACAAGGGTACCAAGGGAGACAACAGCAACTAGAGAAACAACGGCATCTAGGGCAACAAGGGTACCAAGGGAGACAACAGCAACTAGGGAAACAACGGCATCTAGAGCAACAAGGGCACCCAGGGAAACAACAGCAACTAGAGCAACAAGGGCACCCAGGGAAACAACGGCACCCAGGGAAACAAGGGCGCCAAAAGAAGCAAAGCCCGCAGTGCTCTCTCCGCGGGCACTTAGGTTTAAACCACACTCTGATGCACTGAATGGAACTCTTGGAGCAAGACTTTTGGATTCAAAGGACAAGATCATTGAGGAAACTGCAGTTCGTGATCTGGTCAACACACTGAAAGAGAACGATGAAGGGATCAAGAGCGTTGTTTTCGATGGAGTCGTAACTCAGCGTATCCTGGATATCGCATCTGACAAGGGTATTGAGAACCTTATTGGTGTGAAAAAGGGCAATATTGCAAAAAGCCCTGCAAGTGTCAATGTTCTGACAGCATCTGATTTTTGATCATTTAAGGATCAAATCTTTTCTCTTTTTCTCTTTTTCCCTCAATAGAGCATTATTAATCATAAAAAATAAATCAAAAAACATTTATATGATAAATAGGAAAGGCTCGTCCGCGAATAATGGTTTTATTTGAGTCTTAAGTTTACTGTAATGCAACGCACACAAAATAGTGTGGTGTAAAGAAAACGGACTAAAACCATGCAAAAAGATGAATTGATTCAGTTGCATACATTATTAGCTCAGATAAAGAGACATCTGGAATCTCAGAGCAGTGATTATGATTTTTCTGAATATAGATCACTGTCAATAAGTCCTGTTCATATCCATCGCAGTAAAGCAGATCATAAACATGCCATATTTATACTTGGAAACCATCTTGCTTCGATAATCTCAGAAGATGAGCTTTCTGGCATTGGCAGAACATCTGTAAGAATGCAGGAATTTGCAGAGCGCACTGGAAGGCACTCCCCTGTCAGCAATAATTAAATATTGTCAGGCAATTGGAACTTGGTCTCAGGAAGTGAAGGCACTTCAAAAGAGATATTCTTGGAGTGATTGGTCCATGACCTTGGAGAAAGTTGTTTTTTCATAATGATCCCACTTTCTCCATCCGAATAATAATCGTGCTCTATCCAGCAAGCTATAAAATCCATTTTCCTGTACATCTGAATAGCTTTGTCGTTGCTGCTCCTGACCTCAAGGGTCGCAGATCTTATGCCCTCATCTTTGAACAGGTCCAGAATAGAATTAAGGAGCTTTTTTCCAACTCCCATGTTCTGCCATTCCTTTTTTACTGCCAGGGAGAATATACGGCCTTCGTTCGTTTCAGACCGATAGCCCATGACAAAACCAATGACCTTATTGCCCGTGGTTGCAACAAGAAATCCTTCATCGTTCATCTCATAGAAGTTCATGTAAACGAAAGGATTGTGCTCTGTAAATGCTTCCATTTCAATGGCCAGAACCTGTTCAAAATCCTGGGGCATAAAATTTCTGACTATCATTGTCTTTTAGTAGGTATCTCATTATAAAAAAGAATATTGAAAGAAGTAATAAGAAAAAGAGAAAAAAGGCCTTAAAAGCAAATTAATGCCTTAGTTAGCCTTTTTTACATGTCTGAGGTCCACAGCTACCCCTCGTGATGAGCCTACCATCTCTTCTCCACTCATCATAGCGCGCCCGACTCCTATTGCTTTACTGCCGGTGATCATGACCTCATCTCCGGGTCTGATGTTCTTGTCAGCAGCAACAACACCAGGTGCAAGCAATGAGCCTCTTGGAAGGAAATCATCTATGGTCACAGTGTAGCCTGAGTACTCCTCGGAATTTGAAAGCAATCGTATCCCTGCAACGGTAAGTGCGAGTGTACCATACTGCGGTATCATTGTAGCTATCTGTTCTTTGCCAATGAATACCTGATGTTTGGGGAATGGTGCCTTTATCTTTGCATCGTCAGGTACGACCAGCTTACCGGCACCTAGGCCGAACTGGTAGTCTGCAATAGAGCGCATCATGTCGGTCCTTGATCTGGTCTGCTTATACTCCTTTTCCGACACTATCTCAGAGAGGGTTTTTTTCAGGTTATCGAGGGAGTCGTATGATGACACGTTCCCGGCACTTGTATAAATGAAATCGATGGAAAGTTGTTCTGAAACGATCTCGCATATTTCCCTGTAGGCTCCTTCTACATGTGCTACGACATGTGAATAGCTGTGCTTTGAAAGATAATCCCTGAGGCAGGCGGAGACCCACTTTATCTCTTCAGCATCCCAGTATCCTGTCACAACAGTATCATAATGTGCTGCAGGATAGGTCATTTCAAGCTCCCTGGGTACGATACCCAGTGGGGAGGTAAGGATAACCTCATGCACGAATTTCCTGTACTTTCCCAATGATTTTATGAACTTGTTGTGGGAATTGGATATTGAATATGGTTTCTTTGCCGAGCAAGGAAAAAGCACGAGTATTTCGGATTCCGGAGGCGTATATCTTTCCTGTATCCTTTTTGCAAACCTAACGACCTCAGGCCTTGTCATGGATTCAGAAGTCGTTGCAAGCATCTGGTTGGACCTGGCAATAGGAGTTTGCTTTTCCATGTAGTCGTATTGTGTATCGGAAAGCCTCAAAAGTGCTGCAAGCCACGGTTCTGTTCTACACTGTCCTTCAATGTATTCACGAAGGTTGCCGGAGCGTATCCTTTCCCTTGCTAGGACTATCTCTGCTTCCAGCATGTTGCGGTTATGTCTGCTGATCAGCTCTGCCCTATCAGCTTTAGGCATTGCTCTTAGTTCCTCGAGCGTAATAGGTGCGCATGCTTCACATCTGCATGGCAGCTCTGTCATCGAATCAAGGAAATGTTTGCCGGCAGTTGTCATGTAGATATCGTTATATCCGGCTATTATTGCCTTTGTATCATCAACAATATCTATTCCAAGGTAAACAAGCATTGCAGCATTTATGGGGGTACAGAGGTTCGGCAGGTAAATAGCGGTATCAGGAGCAACACTATCTTTCAGATCGATAAGTCTCTCCAGGAACTTTCTCGCATTGCCTTCTAAAGAACCTGCACCTTCCATTACGTAAAGGTCAGCCTTTTTCACATCCACACCTTTGCGGAAAATGCGACCTATAGGACCTGTAGATTCAACTTCGGTTCTCTCCGAGGTCTTCATTACCACATCTTCAGGTACTTCCAAGGTCAGGTCCTGATGAGGAAGTATGATAATAGTTTCATCCCCGACCTCTTCGCGGATCTTCCTGATCCTTTCTTCTGCTTCTTCAATAGAGATGTTCCAGATGGAGCCTGCATCTGTTATGGGGGAATGGGCATCGTTAAGGGATGCTGTATCAATTATATATGGTGTCCTTACTGGTGTTGGAAAGAGTATTTTTCCAATTCGGGCAGCACCATCCCGTTGTTCTACCTCAAAGTATGATGTCATGTTTCCCTAATATGCTTAAGTAGATGTAAATCTTTTCTACTGAACATAAGTACCCAAACGTTTATTTTTAAAAAGGGTTTCAGGTTAAGATGATGCTCGCTAAAGAACTTGAGGAGATCCTCGGGAAAGAGAATGTTTCTACCCGAAGGTCAGAGCTTTACTGTTATTCCTTTGATGCTTCCGGAGTAGAAGGGCTGCCGGACTTTGTCGTAAGGCCTGCAAGCACTGAACAGGTAGCTGATGTGATCAGATCAGCGGACATGTCGAACACTCCTGTTGTTGCAAGGGGTGCAGGCTCAGGTCTTTGCGGTGGTGCGGTTCCGGTAAATGGGGGCATTTTGCTGGATATGTCCTCAATGGACCGTATCCTTGACATCGATATTGACAATCTTCAGATCACGGTCGAACCCGGTGTCGTTCACGAAAAACTTAACAAGGCACTGGAGCCGTATGGTTTTTTCTTCCCGCCTGACCCCGGGAGCACTGCCATGTGTACCATCGGCGGGCTCATGGCGAACAATGGAAGCGGGATGAGGTGTGTGAAATACGGTACTACCAGGAACTATGTTCTCGATCTTGAGGTCGTGATGGCCGATGGCAGAATAGTGAACACCGGCTCGAAGACTTTGAAAACAGCTTCAGGGTATGATCTGACCAATCTTATAGTAGGTTCTGAAGGCACTCTTGGTATTATCACTAAGGCTGTGCTCAAGATACATCCTCTGCCCCATTCCCGCAGTGTCATACTTGCATCCTTTGACAATACCACTCTTGCCGGCAAGGCCGTGGTGAAGGTGCTTTCATCCGGGATCATACCTTCGGCATGTGAAATTCTTGACAGTACTGCCATCAAGGCTGTCAGGAGGTTCGATCCTTCTGTGGAACTTCCTGATGTGGGTGCTATTCTTATGATAGAAGTGGACGGGATGGAGAATGCGGTCAGGGAAGAAGCTGCTCTTGTGGGGAAAGCCTGTGAGGAGCTGGCTTCTGCCATAAAGGTCGCGGAGAGTGGAGCTGAAAGTGATAATCTATGGAAGGCACGCAGGCTGGTAGGTGCTGCCATATCAAAGATCGATGTTAAGCGCACTCGTATCTATGTAGGAGAAGACATTGGAGTTCCAATAAAAGAACTACCTGGTATGCTTGAATACGTGCGTTCGCTTTCAGAAGAGTTCGATATTCATATTATGACCTATGGGCATATCGGCGATGGGAATCTCCATACCGGGATGGCCATCGATATGCTCAGTGAGGAAGAACTGGAAAGTGCACATGCTGTGGCGGACAGGATATACAGGCGTGCGATCTCTGTGGGTGGTACTGTGAGTGCTGAGCATGGGGTGGGGAAGGCACGCGCGATGTATATGGAACTGGAACACCCAACTTCTCTTGAGGTGATGCGGCAGATAAAAAGGGCCCTTGATCCGAAAGGGATACTTAATCCGGGTAAAATGGGGCTTTGATATGCAGGAAGATAAGCAAAGGTCGATTCTCAAATGTGTCCGTTGCGGGACATGCCGTAGTATATGCCCGGTCTTTGAAGAACTTGGCTGGGAATCTTTCAGTACGAGAGGGCGTATGCTTCTTGCAAAGGGTATCTCAAAAGGGATGGATGTGGATGAAAGTATGATCGATAGCATCAATACCTGTACCACATGTGGGTTGTGTGAGCAGATGTGTCCTGCAGGAGCAAAGCCAACTGATGTCTTCGAAGAGTTACGTCGCGACCTTGTCAGGATGGGCAAGGTCAAAGGTTCACAATTGGAATTGTATAATAATACTCTTCTTACAGGAAATCCCCTTGGCGAAAAGAGGTCTGATACAAGTTTTATCCTGGGGCAAAGGGATGTTCCCAAGGTCGCAGACTATGTATATTTCGTAGGGTGCCTTGGTTCATATCGGTTCAGGGAAGATGCTCTCAAGACATATGACCTTATCAGAGATATGGGGGTGACCGTACTTTCCGATGAGGTATGTTGTGGTTCTCCGCTACTCAGGACAGGATTCGATGCGGATGAGCTCATAAGACATAATCTTGAGCAGATCGAAAAGACCGGTGCACATACCATAATAGCCAGTTGTGCAGGTTGTTATAATACGTTCAAGAATGACTATCCCGACAGGTTCAATGTCGTTCACATCACTGAGTTTTTGGTGGAACATATGGATGAGTTGGGGCTTGGAAGGCTGGATCTCACGGTAACTTATCACGATCCGTGTCATCTTGGCAGGGCAAACAGGATATTCGATGCTCCCCGAAAACTGATAATGGCTGTCTGTGATCTAAAAGAGATGAGGACCAACAGGGAAAATGCCAGATGTTGCGGAGGGGGTGGGGGAGTCAGGAAAGGATATCCTGACCTTTCGGCTTCAATTGCTAAAAAGAGGACAATGGATGTTCCCGATGGTGTGGACCATATTGTAACATGCTGTCCGTTGTGTAGGACGAATCTGGAACAGGCAAGTGATGTTCCGGTCATTGATCTGCTGGACCTCTTATATATGGCACAAAAGGAAGGCCTGAAGGCCGTCTAAGTTCATTTATTTGCAGATGGGGCCTTTATCAACGAATACAGGCAATTTGACATGGATCTCGGTGCCCTGGTCTACTTCACTGTTTATCCATATGGTGCCTCTATGCGCTTCGATTATCTTTTTACAGATGATCAGTCCATAATCCTGACTACAGTAACAGATATCACATTCAGTTTCTTCTTCAGGAGCTTCACTGAATATATGGGTAAGCATCTCTTTTGGAATGCCTTTACCTGTATCTTTTATGACGATGTGTATGTCCCCGTTCTCTTCTGAGGCAAGGATGGAGATCTTCCTTCCTGATGGAGTATATTTGATAGCATTGCCAAGCAGATGCATCAATACACTTTCTATGTACTTTGCGTTCCCGTGTACCGGTGAGAGCGAATCGGAAATGTCGGTAGTGACCTCGATCCCCTTCTGATCGATCTGGGGGAACATGTCTTTTTTGATCATTTCAAGTATTTTTTTGATATTAATAAGACTGAATGTGTATTTTATCGTCTCGTTCTGCATTTCACTTACATAGAACAGTGATTCTATGAGATGTTGCAGGCGTTCTGAATTTCGGACCACGGATTCCATTGTCTTTTTTTGATGCTCGTTCAGGTCACCCAGTCTTTCATTGTAGAGCAGGTCACTGAAACCTTTTATTGATATCAATGGTGTTCTTAACTCATGGTTGATGTTTGCCAGGAATTCATCTTTCAACTTGTGGGAGATCTGGAGCTTTTCGTTAGCCTTTGAAAGTTCTTCTTCAATATTTTTTCTTTCAGTCGTGTCGTCTCCTGAACGAATCAATCCTGTTATCTTGCCTTCATCATCTTTTAATATCACATCATGCCAGAGGATCATGCGTTCGGAAAACGTACCATCCGCATTTTTAGTCACTACTAAACGTTCGTAATATTCAGGCGGTTGGGCTTTACCGCTCAAGATGCTGAGCAAGTCCTGTTTTCGGCGTTCACGTCCGTTTTCCGGAATAAAATCTATCCAGCTTTTACCGCGAATATCCTTTTTCTCCCAACCAAAGATATCACAGGTCTTCTGATTTGCGAATACTATCTCTGTGTCCGTGTTGATTATAACAATGATAGTGCCTGCTGCATCGAGATATTTATATGCCTGGTTCCTTTCCTTGATTATGTTTTCCTGTAAGTGTTTTATTTTTAACAGGGATTGCACACGGCTTAATATTTCCATATGACTGACAGGTTTGTTGAGAAAATCGTCTGCAACTTCTTCAAGGCTTTTTATTTTCTCTTTCTTTTCTGCTCGTGATGTCAGCATGATGATAGGTATGAGCTTTGTGCGTTCATCTTTCTTCAATGTCCTGCATAGCTCATGGCCTGTAATGTCCGGAATCATGATGTCAAGTATGATGATATCAGGACTTTCAGCAATTGCGATCTCAAGACCTTTGCAACCGGAATATGCTTTTATAACTTCATAGTCGGAGCTGAGTATGGCTTCCAGCATTTCAACATTATCATTTTCATTATCAATGATCAATATTTTCGATCTTTTTTGGGTCATGTTTACTCTATGAAGTTATGGAATTTAGCATATCGATAATCTTCATATTATAAAAAATTTCATCTTTTTGGTGCAAACATATTCTTGCCTTTTCGTGGTATAAGGCAATTCCAGGTATTCCCGATAAGGTCCTGACGGTCTGCATTTTTCAGTCCTTCGAAGATAAGACCATGGTTTTTCGGATCACGATAATGCATCATCGCTCTCTGGATGTTCTTTTCTCTACGAGAAGTAGCTACATAGACTGTTTTTCCTGTGAAGGGATCAAGTCCTGTGTGGAACATACAGGTTGCCGCGGTCATCGGGGTTGGTATGAAATCCTGTACCTGTTCGGTATATCTGTCAGTTGCTTTGATGTACTCTGCAAGTTCTATCATATCATCCATTGTACATGCAGGGTGGCCTGACATAAGGAATGTTACAAGATACTGGTCTTTGTTCAGTTTCTTGTTAGTTTCCTTAAAGATCTTGGCAAATTTTTCAAATACTTCTCTTCCTGGCTTTTTCATACAGTCCGTAACCGATTTTGAAAAGTGTTCAGGTGCAATTTTCAATTGGCCGCTGACGTGATATTGGCAGAGCTCTGTGATATATTCAGGGTCTTGTAAGGCGAGGTCATATCGAACTCCATAACTTACAAAAACACGCTTTACTTCAGGCATTTCCCTAAGCTGGCGCAGCATTTCGATATTTTCTTTGTGGGATGTGTCCATGGAGGGGCAGGGTTCAGGGTAAAGACAAAGTTTATCCTTGCAGGCGCCTTTGTTCTCCCAGTTCTTGCATTTCATGGCATACATGTTAGCACTTGGTCCGCCAACCCCTATTATGTTGCCTTTGAATTCTTTCATTCTTGTCAGAAGCTCAGCTTCATGCAGGATGGAGTCAATACTACGGCTTGTTATCATTCTTCCCTGATGTTGTGCGATGGCACAGAAAGAACAGCTTCCAAAACAGCCTCTGTGAGTTGTTATTGAAAATCTGACAGTTTCAAGAGCAGGTACTGGCTCTTTGTATGAGGGATGCTCCCGTCGGGTGTAAGGTAGATCATAGACATGATCAAGTTCCTTTTGGGAAAGCTGTCTCATTGGGGGGTTCTGGATGATGGTCGTTTTTGGATGAGGCTGGACAAGGGCAATACCTCTTACGGGGTCCTGTTGGTCATACATTAGCTTGAATGCTTTTGCATAGGTAGGCTTGTCCTTTGATACTTCATTGTAGGAAGGCATTTCCACGTAAGGGAAAGGTATCTGATCGTTCTCTTTCGCTTCCTTCCATTTTTTCACCTCAAGTTTCCATGTGGTCCCGGGAATATCATTTATGTTCCTGATATCTTCACCTGAATCGAGCCTTCGGGCGATTTCAGGTGTTTGCAGCTCTCCCATTCCATATACAAGCAGATCTGCGGGAGCATCGGCGAGTATCGATTGCCTTACTTTGCCGGACCAGTGGTCGAATTCAGCAAAACGCCTGAGGGACGCTTCTATTCCGCCGATGACAATAGGCACGTCAGGATATGTTTGTTTTAGGCGGTTGGAGTAGACAACGACTGCACGGCTGGGGCGAAGTCCTGGTTTGCCTCCAGGGGAGTACATGTCCTTTGGGCGTGGCTTGAGGGCAGGGGTGTAGTTGCTGACCATTGAGTCAGTGTTCCCTGAAGTTACTGCGAAGAAAAGCCGGGGTTTTCCCAGTTTGGTGAAATCCTTTGTGTCTTCCCAGTTAGGTTGGGAGATTATCCCTACTTTGAATCCTGCATCTTCCAGGACGCGTCCTATGATGGTTGCACCAAAGCCGGGGTGGTCTACGTAGGCGTCACCTGTTACAATGATTATGTCAAGTTGATCCCATCCGCGACTCTTGATATCTTTAATATCCATTGGGAGAAAGCGGGATGTATCTATCTTTTTCGGGTTACGTTTTTTCTGTGACATGTGTTTGTCCTTTTATCGGTATGCTCTTGACATCTGTAGTGATAAACGTATCTGCTTGTTCACGTCATCACTGGTAACTGGGCCGTGCCCTGGGTAGAGTGTAATTACGTCCAGTTCTGTTAGTTTTTCTATGGATGCTGAAAGCTGGTCCAATGAGCCACCGGTAAAATCGGTGCGGCCAATTCCTCCGTTCGGGAATACAGTGTCACCGGAGAAAAGGCTTTTCGAAGATGGCTCGTAGAGTGATATTCCTCCCGGGGTGTGGCCGGGGGTGTGAATGACCTCCATTGCTTCGGTTTCGCTTATCTTTATTATGTCACCGTTTGCATAGAGGATGTCCGGGTCTATGTCCGGGGCTGGTGCTGAGAAGAGTATGGATACACTTTCTTCTCTACTTTTCAGGGCTTGAGCATCATCTTTGTGGATGGCTATAGGGGCATTGCATATTTCTGCTACGGATTTAGCTGCGGCGCAATGGTCGAAGTGGGAGTGGGTCAGTATTATCAGTTCGATGTTTTCCGGTTGTGTGTGCTCTTTTATTTTTTGTATGAGCCGATCGGCATCCATTCCGGGATCGATGAGTATCTTTTCGTTTATGAGGTATGAGTTGGATGCGTATGGGGATGTGGTTATGCTGGTGATCTTCATTGTTTGACTCCGGGTATGTTTTAGATACCAAATATCTTCTTCGTGTTCCTGAAGGTGGCGTTTGCAATGGTCTCAGGGTCTGTGCCTTTTGCTTCTGCTATTACTGAGAGGTTGTCCAGTACGAATGCGGGTTCGTTCCGACCTTTGCGAGGGGATAGGTATGGGCTGTCGGTTTCAATGAGCATTTTGTCAAGGGGGACGTTCTCTGCTATTTTCTTATGGTGCTCTGAAAAACAGACTATTGTGGGGATGGATATGTAGTATCCTGCATCGGTTATCCTGGCGGCTGTTTCTATTGAGCCTCCATAGCAGTGGAAGACGACCTTGTCGAGGTCCTTTACCATTTCAAAACAGTCTTCTTCGGCTTCCCTTCCGTGAATTACGAGTGTCTTTTCATATTTTTCTGCTATCTCTATTACTTTACGGAAGTATTGTTTTTGGTGTTCTCTTTCCTTGTCTTCCTTATAGTAATGATAGTCAAGACCTGCTTCCCCTATACCTGCTGCTTGTTCTGCATGTAGTTCTAGCTGGAGAATGATCGAATTGGCGACTTCATTGCCGTAGTGGGATACTACCAGAGGGCTTAGGCCAATTGTAGGATAGATAAAATCGTATTCATTTGCAAGTGCGAGTGTTGCCTGGTTTGATTTAAGGTCAATTCCCGAGTTGACCATTTTAACAACACCCGCATTGCGTGCTCTTTCTATTGTTTCATCACGGTCACGGTTGAACTTTGGGAAGTCAAGGTGACAGTGTGAGTCTATGACCTTTAGCATGCTCCTTATGTTTTGAGGAGCATGTTAATAGCTGTTACGAGAGCTTCGACCGATGCGAGGACAATGTCAACGTTTGCTGCGCGTGCGGTCACTATCCTGCCTTTGTCGTTCTGCACTCCGATCACCACTTCTGCGAGTGCATCGGATCCACCGGTGACTGCTTCTATCCTGAAGTCATGGATGGTCACTTTTGCATGCTGTCCGATAAGGGTTTCGACTGCTTTTAGGGCAGCGTCAACTGGACCTACACCTACATTCGATGCTACGCATTCTTTTCCGTTGAAGAGTGCTTTTACGACTGCGGTAGATGTGGTTATGTTACCGGTCATGACACTGACCTCTTTGAGGTCTATAGGTGGCATTCCTTCAGGTCTTCCAAGGATATCGAATGCTATCGTGTAAAGGTCTGCATCAGTTATGCGTTTGCCTTTGTCTGCAAGCATTTTCACCTTTTTGATGATCGCATCGAGCTGAGCATCGGTTGGGTTGATGTTCGCAGATTGCAATGATCTGAGGACAGCGTGCTTTCCTGCGTGTTTTCCGAGTACTATCCTTCGAGTGTGTCCGACCATTTCAGGTGTCATGATGCCTGGTTCGAATGTATCGGAATTTTCGAGGACACCGTGGGTGTGTATGCCGGATTCATGAGCAAATGCGTTCTCTCCTACAATAGGCATGTGGGGAGGTATTTGAACGCCTGTGTAACGTTCGACCATTCGGGCGGTCTCTACGATATACTCGGTATTGATGTTCGTCTTTGCACCGTATATAGAGTGCAAGCTCATTACTGTTTCCGCAAGATCTGCATTACCGGCACGTTCTCCCAATCCGTTGACGGTGACCTGTGCCTGACTTGCACCGGCTTCTATTGCCATGAGACTGTTTGCAACGGCAAGTCCGAAGTCATTGTGACAGTGGGTGTCTATCGGGATGTTCATCTCTTTGTCCAGTTTGCTGATAAGGCGGTACATACCGGAGGGTGCAATTATTCCCACTGTGTCAGGGACGTTGATGATGTCACATCCTGCGTCTTCAACTGCCTTGTATACTTCTATTAAATAGTCAAGGTCTGTGCGGGTTGCATCCATTGCAGAGAACATGCAGCGCATACCGTGGTCCTTTATGTATTGTACGGCATTTACTGACATCTCGACGACTTCTTCGCGACTCTTTTTGATGGTATGTATCCTCTGGATGTCAGATGTGGAAACAAAAGTATGTATCATTCCAACGCCTGCATCTATACATGTATCAAGATCCTTTGTTAGTACGCGTGCAAGACCACATACTTCTGATGTGAGGCCTGCGTTTGCGATGTTGCGAACGGATTCCATGTCTCCTGCGGAGGCTATGGGGAACCCTGCTTCGATGGTATCCACTCCAAGCTTGGAAAGCTGATGAGCTATCTCAATCTTTTGCTCAGGAGTTAGGGATACGCCGGGGGTTTGTTCGCCGTCACGAAGGGTAGTGTCAAAAATGCTTATCTTTCGGTTTCGGATGGGTTCATCGACGTAAAAATCGATCCCTCAGTTGTGTATTTGTATCCATAATAATCATTAATACTACCTGATTAATGGTATAAATAGAAAACGTTTGAAGTAGTTTATTACATTGGATGGCCTATATTTTTCAATATACTAGTATTAGTAGAGTGTTCATATCTTTTTAATTGCTGATTTTTGTGAGCTTACGCCGGAGAGTTTCAGATCTTCTGAAGTAGAAGGCACCAATTAAGGAAGAAGTTATTCCTATTATGGTAAATTTGTTTGAGATATCAAGGGCATATGTTCCTGCAACTATAATACTTCCTAATCCTGCGAAAAACAATCCTATTCCTTGCATACGTTGCATTTTGTCTTTTTGCATTTTATCACAGCAATTTCAATATTTTTGTTATTAATATATCTAACTTTTTTTAGATTTGTTTAATCTGATTTATAATTTTTCTTGTAATGCTGTGGATTAGTTTGCAGGGTTGCTGTAAATATATATTTCATGTCATGTGCCACAAATGACTTTTATATAAACCCATGTCAAACGTTGTCACACTACATATAAATACGAGTGCGTAGTGGTAGGGGTGCTCTCATTGAGCTGATCGGTGCCATTTTCGGTACGATCAGGATGAGGGTTCAAAAACGTTTATGCTCTTTCATGACTGGATTCACATTCTCAAAAATGTGGTTATGCTTTCCGATTCGGAACGTATATATAGCATGAAGGAGTTTAAGGAAATCCACTCAACGTGTGGAATTTCAATCACTTTCAAATCAAGATCATTAGTGGAGACCAGAGCTTTTTCGGTCTGACGTTGAATTTGGCAGTTCGATTAATTCTGACTGATAGTGTAAATCTATCTATCGAGAACTAATCGAAATTGTGCATTAATAAGTAACTCTCTAATTCACTTTAGAGTGGTCTTTTCCGACAATTTTTAAGTTTAACTTC
>NZ_JAUVEY010000134.1:0-5830 GCF_030594565.1 Methanococcoides sp. | reverse complement strand
GCATCCTTTGTTGCCTGTCTTTGTGCATCATTGAAGTATGCAGGTACGGTAATTACAGCCTGTGTGATGGTCTCGCCAAGATACGCTTCTGCATCCTCTTTCATCTTTCGCAGGATCATTGATGAAACTTCTTGTGGTGTGTGGTCCTTGCCATGGAGATTTACTTTGTAATTTGGCTCACCGACATGTCTTTTGATCGAACTTACTGTGTTGTCAGGGTTTGCGATCAATTGCCTTTTAGCGACCTGTCCGACAAGTTTCTCTCCCTTCTTTGAGAATCCCACAACTGACGGGGTTGTTCTTCCACCTTCTGCATTTGGAATTACGGTAGGCTCCCCACCTTCGATGACTGCCATGCATGAATTGGTTGTACCAAGATCTATTCCGAGTATCTTTGCCATATTATTACCTCTTGTTAGTTTGTTTGTAAGTATAAAGTTAATTTAAGTTAAGTTGAGTTCAGTTAAATTTGATATTTGGGATCTATCATTTGTTGCTTTTTATCTGCTACTTTTCAGACTTGTTCGAATCGTCTTCCGGTTTTTTTGCAACCGTGACCATTACAGGTCGTATGACCTTTGAATGCAACATGTATCCGGGTTTGTGAACATCAATTATCGTGTTGTCAGGGTATTCATCGGTCTCGATATGCATCATTGCTTCGTGAAGATATGGGTCGAATTCTTCTCCCTTACATTCGATCTTTTTGACCCCTTCCTTTTCGAGGATCGAGATGAACTGTTTGAGTACCATCTCAACACCTTCAACTATGGATTTTGAGTCATCTGCCGATTTTGCAGAGTGCAGGGCGCGTTCGAAGTTGTCACAGACTTCAAGCATCTCCACCATGAGATTTTCAGTTGCATGTTTTCGTAACTCTTCCTTTTCGCGTTTGCTTCGTTTCCTGAAATTGTCGAATTCTGCACCAAGACGCAAGAGTTTGTCGTTAAGTTCTGCGATCTCATCTTCGCTGGATTGCTCTTCGACCTGCTCATCCACTGGTGCATTTTCCATATCAGGCTCAACATTATTATCTTCACGGTTTTCTTTATCCATTTATTGGTGTCCTCGCCCGGAATGGCGTAATGCTGTCGTTCTTCAGGAACAAATGATTGTTTGTACTTCTATAAAAGCATTTTGCTAAATATAGTAGCTCCCTGATGATATATCAACCCGAATTCCCATGTTGCGTGTTCATAATATGGCACCTTTTCATCACTATTTTTCCAATGACCTGGCTTTCTCGACAAATGATTTAACAGTTACTACAAAAGTGGCATGAGCCCATGTCAGGGGACTGACACTTAATGGACTTCCGTCAAAAGGATTCAGTTGCTCTGCCAGGATACCTGTCTGTGTAGCGTGGTCTGTGACCCACAGCAGGATCTCCCTTGGTTTTTGCAGATCGCTAATACACTTTGCCTTCTGGATGTGCCACTGGGCCACCCAGAGGGTACAAATGAACCAGGGATTGCCGGGTATAACTTCAGGATCATACTCTGTTACCTGGTGATAAGCATCCTTATAGAATCGGGCAATACCCCCAACATCCGTCTTTACTGACAATTTGTTTTCTATATATTCCATGGTATTGACCACCCTGATATCATCAGGGGGCAGTACATTGAACTGAGATACGGCATAGAGGCTGGCATCTATGGTCTCATCCCGTGGGTTAATGCTTCGTAGGAATCGCCCCAGTTCTTCATCGTACAGATGTTTCTCAATACCATCTTTTACTTCCACGGCAGCCTTGCTATATTTCCTTGCAAGATCATCATCCCCATACAATTCTGCAAATCTGGCAGCACATTTCAGACCTGCGTATACGGTCGAAGATGTATAGGTATGAACTGCCCGATTCTCCTCCCAGAGATTGTAACTGGGTTTTGGAAGCCCTGTGTCCGGATCACGATACCTTGTCATGAATTCAGCAGCCGGCTTTACGATCGAGTAATAGAGTGGATCAACAGTTTCAATGCATCTTGTTGTCTTGTAATGGTTCCACAGTGCAACGACTATAAGCGCAGTGCTGTCTTCCTGTATTGGAAGCTGGATACTTCCATCATGAGCGAGCCATGGCATCCAGCCGCTTGCAAGGGTACCGGTGGGATTGTACTTTTGCAGGAAATACCCATGCTCACTGATGATGTCGTGACAGTACTTGAAAAACACATGCACAATTCCGGAATGAAGTGTCATGTCCATCGCCATGGCGATGAATGCACTGTCCCGCGGCCACATGTAACTGTATGAATCCATGTTGAACCTTTCAAGGATATCGCTATCATTGGCAGCGATAATCGCCCCACCGTTGTCGATCTGTGACCTTATGACAAGAAGGCTGTGCTTGAACAGGTCTGTCACCTTTGGCGGAAGGTCAAAAAAATCATACTTCTCTTTGTTCACCCATGAATGATAGTACTGCTCGGCTTCGGTCATCATTTGCTCAGGAGTTCTTTCAATGATCATCTCATTGATCCGCTTAACATCAAAAAATGTTTTTCCTGCTGCAATCCAGTAATATATTGTTTTTGTCTCACCAGCTTTAAGGTGCTGAGAGAATCTCACAAAACTGTTCACTGCTCCTATCTGAATGGAGTTCATGTTAAGTTCTGCCGACCTTATTAAACCGGAATCATACTCTTCTTTGGGGCTGATATCATACTGGTCGAAATGTGGTGAGCCATTGATAAGGAAATAGCGGGAGCGCTGGTAATGTATTATAGATTGCACTGCCGGATCATAGATACCTGTATCACCCATCGGGTGCTCGTAAAGTGCAATGTCATGTGAGAATAGTAACTTAAATTCAATATCCTTTGTATCAGTGTTTGTTATTTCTATCCTGCGAATAAACACGTTTTCGAAAGGATGAACACATTCGTTGAATCGCAGATCAATATCAAGCCGGTCATTGCGGTAGTGGGAGTCGGTTACCAACATATCTTTCTTATAACCAAGCCTGTGGACCCAGTCATCTCCTATCAGGGAGACCATGTTCATATTTTTCCCCTCAACCACCACTCCTACCCGGCAATGTTGACCATTTACGTGGTTCTCGTCCCCCACATGAGGAAAGTACATGTCCCGTATGCTCGCGTTCAGGTCAAGGTTCACTAGCAGAGACCCATTTCCGACAACAAGTGGTTTTGGCATTTTGTTCACAACCTTTAACTGAGATTAGTGCTATGTTAGTAGATGGTTATTAGTAATTTAAATGGGGCTTTTGAATAATACATTGGGGTAAAATTATTTTGGAATTATCTGGGATATGACGTTTTGTGATGGATGCATCATGTAAACTGTCGCCATACATCAAACTTTTACCCCCAAAGTCAATACATTGTATAACCATATATACTTAATGTGACTGTGGGCGGGGGCGAGCAGTTTATTGTATTAAACGTTACAGGGGGAGCAGGAGAATGAAATTTGGACAGCAAAAAACAGATGGAATGAGTGTGGGTTTTCTCTCATATGAGTATCCACCTAATATTTATGGGGGGGTTGGAGTTCATGTAAATGAACTTACCAGACATTTGGCCCAGAGTATCCAGCAGGTGCATGTGTTCACATCATATGTTGAAGAATTGAAGAGCCAGAAGGCAGGCAGTGTGTATGTGCACAGATCATCGAAACCGTTAGTGCCGGCATCGAACCGTTCCAGTAATGCGTTTGAAAAAAGAACATCCAACTTTAACTTTTACTTTAACGTGCTAGTGATGATGGAAAAGTACATTTCCAGTGAAAAACTTGACCTGTTGCATTCGCATGGCGGATTAAGCCAAATAGCTGCAACGGAAGCACAAAAGACCACCCATCTACCTCCAGTGATGACTACTCAAAGTGCCGGGATCAGCAGACCCAATTCAGATCGGCTAAGTGTTGTTATGGAACAAGATATGGTGGACGAAATGGACATCCCAATCACAATGTCAAGATCCATGCGAGGAGAATTGAATCAATCCTTTGGTGTGGATGGATTGGATGGGCAGAAAGTGGAAGACGTGTATGCACACAGGTCATCTAAATTTTTAGTACCGGCATCGAACTATTCTAAAAAGGATTTTGAAAGGATAATAACCAATATCAACGTAGCTGGCATGGTGGAAAAGTACATTTCCGGTAAAAAACTTGACCTGTTGCACTCTCATGGGGGACTGATCCAGATGGCGGCAACGGAAGCACAAAAGACCACCCATTTGCCTCTGGTGATGACGGCTCACAGTCTCGAGATCAACAGGCTCAGGCCAGACAATCTCAGCATTTTGATGGAACAGAATGTAGTGGACAGGGTTGACAGGTTCATTGCAGTATCGGGATCCATACGAAAGGAACTAAACCAGACTTTTGGTATCCGTTATAACAATATCACGGTCATACCAAACGGCGTGGATACTGCTGTCTTCAAGCATCAGAATGCTGATGATATCCGCAGAAAATACCGGCTTGATAATAGGTTTGTTGTGCTGTTTGTTGGCAGGGATGACCCGCAAAAAGGTATGGGGCGTCTGGTCAAAGCCGTGAAAAAACTTGCTGAGCGAATACCTGAGATCATGCTTGTCATGGTCGGTCAGCAAGATACCTATTTTGATAAACATATCCTCTGCCTCCCGCGCGTTAGCAGGAGCGAACTCGTCAAGTTATATTCCCTTTCCGACGTGTTTGTTCTGCCCAGTGTCTACGAGCCTTTCGGTATAGTCCTCTTAGAGGCCATGGCATGCGAGACCCCGTGTATCGGGATCCGGGTCGGTGGCATACCTGATATTATAGACCATGACAGAACCGGGCTTCTGGTAGAGCCAGAAAGTGATGAGGGTCTTTCAGATGCAATCGCCAAATTATATTGCGACCCTGAGAAACGATATAGAATGGGCAAAAATGGAAGAGAGAGGGTGATCTCATGCTTTGACTGGAAGAAGATCTCAGCGAAGACCATTGAAGTATATCAGCAGGTACTGCATTAAAATAGTCCAATTAAATCCACACATCGTATTCTATAAAAACAACGTGTTGCAGAGTGGTAACGAACCTGACAGATGGTAAATTTAAGAATATTGGTTCTGCAGTTTGTGTGAGAGCATCCTGATTATGACCATACTGGCAACCATGCATATTGCAAGTGCAGATGTAACCTGTTCCCAGCCAAGCGTATCGATCCCGCCATCAAATATATACACAATTCCACTAAAGAACGATGCTGCTGCAAATGTGGCAGCAAATGCTGCAATGCAGCCTCCGATAAGAGAACCTACATGGTCGGCACCTCGCTCCTCGAAAAATACCGAACCAGTGATGAATACCACTGCAAAGATCAGAAGCAGCAAAGCGATCGGCATGGGACTTGATCCTGTGGTCACCATGTGAATTATGCCCAGAGCGACTCCGATCATGAACACTGCCATTGCTGTAGATATCGCAAGTGCCTGAACAAATGGATTATCGTGTAAAATTTCTATATTCATCCCTCGTTTATAAAGAATGATGTTGATAGTATATATTTATTATTACAAAGATAGAGGGGGGTTTGGGTGATGTTTGTTTTTGTGGATGTGAGAATAGTTATGTGCAGTTAATGTGTTTATCAGGGTTTAATCGAAATTCTCCTAAGTGTTTTCCTTATATTATATCTTATCGTATCCTTTTTTGAGCGAGAAAATGCTCGCTATGCTCGGATTAACTCGCACTATATATTTATAAAATATATACTATGAAAAAAGAACGGGCATGGATTTTGTTGACAAACACCATTTTAAATAAATAATGGCATTACAATGTTATTGAAAAAGCACTAGAAGTTTAACCAATCAACCAACCCAAAAAATGT
>NZ_JAUVEY010000110.1:0-7284 GCF_030594565.1 Methanococcoides sp. | reverse complement strand
AGCTCTTAATACTGGTTTTGTTTAAAGAATATTTAAACAAGGATTACAGAGATATTGTCGATATCGTAGAATTGATGAAGCCTATTCAATCTAAACTCGAAATTAACAAAGTTCCTCACTTTACTATACCATTAAATCATAGATTTAATGGGAGTTCCAGATTTTCAATCTGGAACACACTTCACAAATTCGTACCCCGTCTAAATTCTATACTATTAAACCAGATTTTTCAGAAACTTTTGAGATTGTTTTATTCATGGGGTGAAACAATTACTGTTACTGCCATTGATTCCAGTGGATTTACAAGTGGTCATTGTAGTTACTACTATTAATGGAGAACAGGAAATAGGAGACGGAGTTTTGTCAAAGCTAGTATTTCAGTTGATGTTGCTAAGTTCATCATAACTGGATACAAGATATCTGGTAAACCTGTTCATGATGCAAAACATGCGGAGACATTGCTATTGCAATGTCATCGCAACAGAAGGTCGAGCTATTATGTCATGGATAAGGAGTATGATTCTGAAAAGATCCATGAATTGACCAGAGAAAAACTTGAAGCAAAGGCAATGATCCCTCTTCGACAACGTGAAAGAAAAAGGATTAGGGGAGATATCGGAGGAAAATGAGGTATGAATTTTACGAAGAGATCTATCATCGACGTAATCTTGTTGAAACGATGTTTTCAGTATTGAAAAGAAAATATGGAGAGAGTCTCTGTGCAAGGAAGTATAGAAATCAAGCAAAGGAAGTGAAATTAAAAGTATTGATACACAACCTTGACAAGTATGTCAAGATTGTGTGTTTAGTTTGGTTGAGGATTTCTACAAAGCCTAAAAATTAGCTAGTTAGTAGTATCTCCACAGAGTCATAATTTTCATATTACATTCTCACTTACATTAACTATGAGTGATACATCTTCTGTTATTCTTCCATTAGATAGTATCTCTATATTCAGAATATATTCACCTGAAGGCAAGTCTGGACTTGTCTTTACAGTAATATGGGATATGTAATCTGCAAAATTTTTGGCTATAAACTTGGAAGGTTCTATATTGACGCTTAAACCTGTTGGCATTGGTAATTTTTCTTCATCAGGCATTGGCAATACATTCCTTTTACCTGTTATTCTGTAGACATTGTAGGAAATCTCTCTTATTCCCACCCCTCCTGTATGGTAAATATGGTAGGTTTCCCCAATTTCCCCTGATTCTAATGTTATAGAGTCTTTATGAAGAGTTCCATGTGGCTGATAAAATCCTGACGCCCCTGGTACCGTCTCTTCACCTTCCACTAAAACTCTTATCCAATCATTACCTCTGGTTCTACTTTCACCTTCAAAATTCGCTTGCAGATATAAAGTGTATTCAGTTCCAGCACCACGGAAGGTGAGTTCTGGAGTTGTATTGATTATAATTTTTGAAGTATAGTTATTATGAGGTTGTGCGATATATTTGGAAGGTTCTATACTGACATTTAGACCATCTGACATCCCTATTTCTTCTGTTTCATGCACCTTTTTTACTCGATATATCTCATAACTGACTTCCCCAGGTCCACCACTTCTGGAATAAAACGCATAATTGGTATCCTATATCTCTCCAGGCTTTAGGCGAATGAAATTTGTATGGAATCCTCCAATCGGAACTGTAATTAATTCTTTTGTTGAAGCTAATTCGTCACGGAACCCTATATATGATGTGTTATTTTGAGTTATCTTGGACTCTTCTGGCTTTAATGTGTCTTCTGAAGGGAAATTCAATACAAATATTATACTTGCACATAAAACTGCAATTCCTATTATTGTGGCTATCTTTTTCATCCCATACTCTCCACAATATTTTTAGTTTTCATTCCACTTCCCCGTTCTCAACATCAACAACTAATAAAAATTCAAATATAATTTATAATTATTTCTTTTGATATATGTGTGTTATGAAACAAAGTTAAGAGTTATCGAGCAAATCGATTAAGAATTAATTATTAAATTTAAAAATCAACAACTCTGCATAAATCCTTAATAATGGATTTTAAGTAAACCTCCAGGTATAATTCAAATTCGTTCAGAGGATTTCTACAGAGCCCTTTATTCATTAATTTAATTAGACACTAGCCATCTTCAATTCATTATTGAATGAACTTCTGTGCCGTTTTCCATGAATGCCTGACAATGTCGGGAAAAGAGCCATTCTCACGATACCATTCCTCAAGGAACTTCTTGGTCTTGGGATCTGATGGGTAACCACTGCCTATATCCACACCCAGATCTACCTTTATCTGCTCGATAAGTTCATCACGCCTGACCTTTGCCAATATAGATGCCGCTGAAACAACTGGATATAGGTCGTCTGCCCCATGTTTAGAGATCACTTCCGGAGCAGATATGTCCGGATGCTTTTCCATATGATTGTCAAGAAGACGCTTTCCAAAACGTTCCTCCTTCACATCTGCTGCATCTGCATATATCTTGTCAGAAGGAAGCTCCTCGATGACCGAACCAAAAGCAAGTACCATGATATCGTTCATGCTCATCAGTTTTCGAAGCTCATCGATCTGATTCGGAGATACCTCATAAACGAACCACCCATCCGCATATTTCTTTATCTGGGCGGCAAGCTGCACCCTTCTTTTCGGGGAAAGCTTCTTGGAATCTGCAACTCCCAGATTCTTCAGAGCATTGCTTCTGTCCTCATCGATCCTCACACCGCCTATGCACATCGGCCCGATGACCGGACCTTTTCCTGCTTCATCAATTCCCAGTATTTTCATTGAGATCTTCCCTGATATGATTACCATTATCCTAGAGTATAGTACTCATACGAACACAGTAAATATAAGGTAGCCGATTCCCATCATGATAATTGAATGTTTAAGCCCGGACATTACACTACCTTCTCCCATAGTACCTGCCATAAGTCCTGAGCTTAGACCCTGAATAAGAGAAGCATGCATGAAAAGACGTATATATGCATCAAGGTCGAAATTGCCCAGAAAACCTCCGGCACCACCGGATTCTGCCATTTTTTCCCCAGCAGCTGCCATCTCCGCCAGAAATGTCGTAGAAATAATATAGATAACACCTACGAATACCATGAAGGAAATATAGATTATCACAATATAGATCATCATGTTCATGGCACGTTCACGTTTCATTGACTGTTCGGAAGCCGCATCGTGAGCCGCTACCAGAAGCACTTCGCCAACATCACCACTTGATTCATTGGCTTTTGTGATAAGCGTTAATGACCGTGCAATTACCTGTGTCCGAAGCCTGTTGGCAAATCTTATAAGAGAATCATTGACATTCATCCCCCATGAGATATCTGCCCAGATCATCCTGATCTCATTTCCAAGATGCCCGGATTTTGAATTTGTCATCAGCTTGATAGAATCCCGAAGTGTCATCCCGGTTTCATTGGTACTTGCGAGCTTCTTCAAAAAATCGGGGAAATTCCTTTCAAGATGCTTTTTCTTACGGGACCTTATCTCATGGAAAAGGGCCATTGGTATCATAACAATGAACAGTGTGAGCACGATATAGTCATCAATGAATCCAACCTTTTGTGCTGTTGTCCCGAGACTATCAAGATTGGACCAATAGGGTATGACAAGAACAAGAATTGCCACAGGAATTGTAACAACAAGAGAATATAACGGATTGCTCATTACCATATCGAAAGGATTTTTCACGAATTTCCTGACAGAAAGTGATTTTTTGGCTTTCGCAAAGTTCAGATAATATGCCCGATTCCGTGTATTTTCTTCAGTTTCATTTACAAGTTCTCCTGCTTCATCATAGATCGGTTCCAGATATGAAGGAAGATCAGGAATCCCGTGGTCAAGTATGGTTCGGGTAGGCAAGAGTTCAGGTTCACCCATTTCGCTCGGAGTTATGATACTGATCATGACCACGAACATAAGAGAGCCTATAGGTAAAACGGCATATATGATAGCATAGACCATGACCTCTGAACCGGAACCCATGACCGCCATCATGACGCCCATGATTATAATAAATAAAGGACCAGCAACGAATGCGGTCACATACGACTCCGCAAGCAATCCAAGGGTCTCCAAAAAGCCTTTCTCGTCGATAGATGTTTTTAGAAGATACTGTTCGGCTTTATCCTGAAAATAGCGAGGAATGCTGCCACCACTATCGATAATTGTAATAAGATTGTCCATTAATTCATTGAATCTATCAGAAGGGGATCTCTCACTTATGTTCGAGATCGCGGTCTTCATATCATGTCCAAAATAATCCATTTCGCGGATAATGGCATTGACCTCGTTCGAAACTTCCCCATAAGTACTGCCTGAGCGGGAAAGCAACCTGAAAACCTCTATTATGTTCATGCCACCTTTGCTAAGTGCATACATGAAAGTGACTGCGTACGGAAGCTGTCTGTCAATATTACCCTTCCTTTCACCAGCCTGAAACCTGGGATAAAGCATGAACATCCCATATACCCCACCGCCAAGAGAAGCAGCAAAGAAGACCGTCATCAGAAAACCTACGAATATGCCCCTGAATTGCAATATCCATGCATTTGAATAAGAGAACTCCAGTTTTGTCATGGATTCCGGCAATCCGACCACATAGATAGAGATATACGCAATCAAAATACCTATTATCAGGCCGAACACGCAACTTAGTAACGAATAGAATATTGCATTCGAGACATAAACATCATAAGAGAGGGGGATTCGGGCCTGGAAAAGCTGTAACTGAAGGTTCTCATACTTATCTTTCCTCTCCTGGACATAATCACCAAGCAATGCAAAAGGCATTTTTTTGAGGATATTAAAATATGTAGTAGCCTTCTCTTTGGAATAGCTCGTATTGTCAGTACTGTCAGAGAACTTGCTTTTTAGCTTTACAAGTAACGATGTCTTCTCAACGGTGGAAGAAACCAGGGCTTCAACATGCTCATCCTTTTTTTCCAAAGAGTTGTTTTCTGTCACTTTAACACCCCTAAGGATCAGAGCAGGTCCAATTCCTTCATAATTTTTCCCGGATTGGATTGATATGTATTGATTATGTTCGATATCTGTTTGAAATTATTGATATCTTTATCCATCATATATTCAAGAATACGCTGGCGGTTCTTTAGTTCCTTATTGACATCCGTAGCATTCCAACCCCTGTGAATACGTATATCCATGAGGGCTTTTGATTCACCTGTCCTGTGGAAACTATCGGTGTTCGAATCCCATACAAACACATCATTCGTCCTGATATTATGCGTGTTAGGATCGATATCTACTATCTCCACAAGTTTCAGATTTCTTCTGACACGTTTGCCGTTAGAGTAGGTCTGTGCCTGAATGCACATGATATCAAGGGCCTGTATCATGTTACGCGGAACACTGATAGGCGGATTTTCCAGCCTGTGAATTGCAGATGGAACTGAATCCGCATGCATTGTAGAAAATGTAGTATGGCCTGTGGACATGGCCTGGAAAAGAGTAAGTGCTTCCTTACCTCGAACTTCACCCACAAGAAGATATTCTGGCCGCTGACGGAGTGCAGCCTTCAGAAGATCGTACATGTCCACTGCCCCTCTCTCATCCGATGTGAACGAATCCCTTGTTACACCCGGTATCCAGTTCGGATGTGGTAACTTCAATTCCCTAGTATCTTCAAGGGAGATTATCTTCGCTTTTTCAGGAATGAAAAGAGAGACCGCATTCAGTGATGACGTCTTTCCTGATGCCGTACCACCTGCATATATAAGACTCTTATTGTTCTCTATACATAGCCAGAGATATGCCATAGATTCCGTTGAGAAAGTTCCCCATTTAAGAAGGTCCACAGGGGTTATTGGAACTTCATTGAACTTTCGTATAGTGAAAGTGCTGCCGTGGGTAGTAACACTCTTACCCAGCGTCATTTGTATCCTTGAGCCGTCCGGCATGGTAGCATCCACCATCGGATCAGCAACAGAGATGTGTTTGCCGCTCCTCTGTGCAAGCTGTATTATAAAAGAGTTCAATTCCTCTTCATCAAAAACAATGTTTGTAGCAATGTTCTGGTAATTTTTATGATACAGGAATATAGGTTTGTCGTGACCATTACCCGAAATATCCTCAAGTGAATCATCGTTCATCAAAGGATCGATCTTACCAAAATTTATGAAATCACGTCTGGTGTAATAGAAGATCTTTTCGAGCATAGCAGGAGTTATACCTATAGCATAATCCTTGATTATATCCCTTATCTCTCTCTCAATGACCTCTTCTTTGTCATCATCCTCATCGATCTTTTCTACAAGAAGTATATTCCGCAGCCTATCCTGCACCTCGGCCAGGAACACGGTCTCAAAATCAGACATTGAAGGCTCAACAGCATAATAGATATGGTTATTACTATCTTCGTTGTAAAGGATAACAATGAAAACATAAGGTTCATTGACCCAGTAACGATTAACTTCTTCATAGTTCTCAATGCCATCAAAATAGGAAAGCATCCCATGTATTTCGGGGTCATATGCCTCGATCACTTCATATTCACGAGAGAAAAGATTTTTGATCTTCTGAATAAATCCGATATTATCAGCAGAAACACGTTCTGATTTGGTATCTACAGACTGTTCAACAAGTGCTTCGTCAGTCCCTTCAGCAAGTTGTTCATCATGCATTTCGTTGGACTGCTTTTCAGCGTTTTCATCGATCAAAGTGTTCGATGGAATGATCTTGGAGGAACTACCCGGTACATTATCCTTAATTTCAGGAGCTTTATTCGAGTTTGCATCCATATAAAAGCTCTCATCTTTGACATCAGAAACATTTGCCTCCGAATTCACCGATGTGAGTGAAATTTTCTCATCTGGAAGTGATGCGTTCGGGTCAATATTATCATATTCAACCACATCAGGCACCCATTCTTCTGTAGGATCATGGGCAGAAAGATTAGGATTAGCAAATTTATCGGACCTTGGCAGAAGTATTCCGAATTCATCTTCTATTTCTTTATCATCGGAAGTTTCCGGGATATCCAACGGATACGAGTTCTTTCTACCGCGTGGTCTCAGTATAACAGCATCAAGGTATTCTTTTTCAATATCCATACCTGATATAGGTTTGAATATTTTTGGCTCTTCATGGTTGGAGGAGGGGTGTGGAAAAGTCTCATTCCGATTTTCGTGAGCTACTTCCTTTACATTCAAACTGTAAATTTCTGAAAAACTCTCTTCCGCACCATTTAAAGCATCAGGATCCTTCTTAACATCAGGCTTCAGACCGGCATCCATTATTTCGTCCGATCTAGTTTCTTCTGTTCTT
>NZ_JAUVEY010000029.1:0-16624 GCF_030594565.1 Methanococcoides sp. | reverse complement strand
ATTGTACTTATTCCTCCTGATTACGGACATGTGACGGTCAACGCGTCCGATGAGATCCTTAAAATGGCAAACTGGGTCTGCTGTGATTTTTCTTCCAGTTATGCACCTTTCAGAGATATGGAAGGAGGCGCTTATTATCTGTTAGAGTCCGGATTCGTGAAGAACCACCGTTATGAGAAACTTCCTGAAATAAGGTACATAACTCCGACAGACATTCCTGAATTTGGCCTTTTCTGTGGCAGGGACATGTACGACCTTGTGAATGATACTGAAAAACTTGAATTCCTTAAAAGTCCTCAAAATTTTGCAGGTGTGTTTGAAAGTATTATCAATGTCTGATAATACAACTTTCTTTTTTTCATTGTAGCCCAGACACAAAACTCTAATACAGTAATTTCCTTATTTTAGAGAAACGAGAGCTACCTATGATCAAACAACCCAATCGCGTACAATTCACTTCCTCCCGCATTGAAGACCTTATGTACAGGACCACTTTTGATCCGGTAAATATGACTGGCGAACTGATAGTGAACCTGTCCCTTGTAAAGGAAGAAGATCTCGAGGCCGTTCTGGAGGTATATAACCTTGTCATCAGAAGCGGATTATCGGTCAGCCCTTTCTTGAAAATAATAAAAAGCGGAGAGACCATCGGCGATCTGAAGATAGCACAAGGGGATGTTGGAATTGCTACTGTTTGCAGCATAACCATCGATGGAGTTCTTTTGAAGGGCGGCGTTATGATAAATCCTCGCTTTGGAGGAGTGGTACAGATAAAGGACGGGCAACCGGTTCGTTTTACTGATGTGGTCACTTACGCCAGTACCACCATTGACCCCCTCGAGGTCCTAATGTCCCAGGACATAACATCGGTCACGAAGATGCTGAGAACAGGTTCCGGCAAGATCCTTGCAAATCTCAGGGAAGCTCCCCTGGTGGCAAGGGATGATATCGACCATATCCTTTCAGACCTGATGGAAGCCGGTCTTAGCGGAATAATGGAAGTAGGGGAGCCAAATACGCGCGTTCTGGATGTTCCTGTCGAACGTGACCATTTAGGCGTTGTTGTTATTGGAGGGACCAACCCCATGGCAATGGCAAAGGAACAAGGCTTTGAGATCCGCACCAGTGCAATGTCAGCGCTCATTGGCATTGACAGTATGAAGCACATCGAGGACATTATCTAAACCTCATCTTTTTAGCTGTTTGCCAATAACGGCATCAAGCTTTATTATAAACTCTTCTTTTGCACTTTCAGGGATAGTAGCTCCGGCTGCAATATCATGCCCGCCCCCTGCACCATCGACTTCTGCAGCGGTCATTGACATGGCTTCTGAGAGATTGAGTCCTTTGCGTATCAGGTCCTGGGTACCGCGTGCTGATACTTTTACGCCATCCTTTGTGTCTGCGAATGCGATTATGGGCAGATCCCGATTACCGATAACGGATGTGCTCATGCCTGCAATAATGCCTACGATGGTCTCAAGTATGCTCGAACCCGCGTCAAAATACTGAAGATTGTCGAGCTGGGTCACACCTTGCTCTTTGACAAACATGAGTCCATTGACAAGGTTCTGCCGGTGCTCGCTCAGAAGCTTCTTTGCAGATTCGTATGCTTCACCCCTGTCACCCATGCACACTGCCAATCCGATATCAGCGTGACCATATCGTGCAGTTGCATTCAGCAAGGTGGAATATTCGGAAGCATCCCTCATTTCGGTACCTTCTTTTTCATTGGTAAGCAGATACACCTCCCCTATCAGACGCTCGATCTTGTAGGGAGGAAGACCTGCACGGAGGCAGTACTGGACAAGAGCTGATACGATCTTCTGTTTATCCATCTGCCCGATGTCGATCCAGCGCCTCCATCGTTCGTCTCCACCGAACTGTATCCCAAGGTCGTGAAGAAATCCTATACAGGCATCTTCATTACCGGTAAGTCCGGGCAGATATGGGTCTGATGCGAACTGGAGAAGTTTGAAGACCGGACGGGTCTGTTTTCCAAAAAGCATTATGTCCTTTTCAAAACTGAGAACACCTGCCTGGGCACCCTCTTCGAGAATATATCGATTTAGACCGGTAAGATGGCCTTTTTTAAGATGTTGAAGGTCCCCTACTGCGCCCACTATAGCAAGGTCTGCAAGATCTTTATTGTCCCCGAGGGCATTTGCCAATATATAGGTCATCCCAGAACCGCTAAGCTCGTATGAGCCATTGAATCCATAAAGATGAGGATTGAGGTGATGTTCCAGTTCGCCCCTTGGTTGATGGTGATCAGCGATAACTGCATTTATTCCGTGAGCATTGAGAGAGTCGATCATTCCGCTTCCAAGGTCAGTAAAAATGACAAGTTCCGGATTCAGGTTCGCTATTGATTCGATCTCCACCTCGTCGAGCTGTTTTACAAAATGGACGGAATGTTCGATCCCTGCCCTCTCCAGTGCTTTACATATTATACCTGCAGAGGTCAACCCATCCGCATCTATATGTGAGACCACATATACAGAACCCTGATCTTTAATTATGGATGAACACTCCATAGCTTTTAATCTGATCTCCTGAATTCTTTCCAACATTTATATGCCACCTTTTACCATTACTCAAGAATTCTTATGCCGCCTCTCCATTTTGCAGGTTCGATAAGATAATGTCCTTTTTTCCTTTCCATCTCAGGATAGGTCTGTATCTCTTCAACAGTGTATTTCAACGATGTTTCATCGTGGTACCGTTCCCTCAACTCATCCCAGGGGATTATGTGTGCTTTTCTGGATTTTCCAGCCCCCATCCTTAATTCTACCGCGAGATAGCCTGTACGCCCCGACCTTCTCAGAAAGTCAGATATGCGGTCTATCTGATGAGCACCCTTTTTATCAACTGTGAAATGCTGGGTAAAATAAAGTGCGTTTGCACCCTTTTCCACCGAAATGCTCTTGCATTCTATGCCTAGATAGTAATCCGGGTTAAGGGAATCCACCAGTACATCCAGGAACTGCGGCGTGAATCGATGCTGTTTGAGCCTATGTGCGATCCCCCTTACATCAGTATCTTCAAAAAAAGCATTGAAAGATAGTACAAGTTCCCTCTCGAATTCTGTCATGTGTTTACCATATGAATTTTGTGTTTAGATATTGTTGTCCTCTCTTATATTCCTTCTTCCACTGGCGTTACATTGATGTATCAGGCTTATAATGTAGGTACAATGAACAAAAAGACAATGGAA
The DNA here is from genome assembly GCF_030594565.1 of Methanococcoides sp. Taxonomy (NCBI): domain Archaea; kingdom Methanobacteriati; phylum Methanobacteriota; class Methanomicrobia; order Methanosarcinales; family Methanosarcinaceae; genus Methanococcoides; species Methanococcoides sp. The sequence goes on along the minus strand of NZ_JAUVEY010000029.1, from coordinate 13,407 downwards.
ATCTTGCTGGCTATTGGTTCGGTCGTTGTATTCGTAGTGCTTCTTATAATGGTCCACGCAACGGGCATGGAGCCACAGGGATATGGTTTTTTAGGAGCTTTAGTGCTATTCGTACTGACAGTATCCCTTGCAGGCATTAAATTGACAAATATAGAGTAAGACATTTCAAAATAGCTGATCACGCAGTTGTTTCAATAGTAGCCATCTCAACTATTGAATAGGACCAGGTCTTATTTTAGATATAAAACAGGCGCTCGCCACCGTTCGAGGTCACGTGAACTGGTAGTTCAGATATTTGATGAATGATCAGTAAAAATAATAAATGTAAAAAGTGTGGGGAGAGGTCGGTATAAATACCGACCTTCTTCTTGGGGTTTCGTTTTTTCGTTTTTCAAGCGCAGTAAATTACTGCTTCATCAGGAATTCAATGAAATCCGGGCTAAGCCTGGTTTCTCTGACCATCTTCTCATTGATCTCTTCTTCAGAGATACCTTCGTCGCGGTACTCCTTTATTCGATCATAGACGCCCTGAGAGACTTCGGAATATTCGTTGATATCCTTTCTGTGGCCCCATACATCGCCTTCGAGAAGATTTATGTCCTGCATTTCAAGATACATCTTTGCAGACTTGGATATTGTCTTCTTGTATGAACTTGGAATGTGAAGTGCTTTGACACTTGGACATTTTTTAACAAGCTCGAAAATATCCGTGTTTGACGGTCTGAATGCAAGGTGGACGATCTCTTCGTTTTCGCTTAACGTCTTAATCTCTTCTTTTGAACTTACGACTCTAATCTTCATTATTTGACCCTTCCTGTTTTTCGATTGTGCCGTTATTATTTTGAGTGTTACGTAAAAATCTGCATATACAACACATCTGTTTGTATATACACAACCTCTTCTATATAAATATTATCAGTGTTATTTGTAAAAAATTACCCTATCGAAATAAGATTCATAATTCAGGGAATTCGGCAGTTTTAAGATATATTGTACCATTAATGCCAGAATAAGTTCAGAAGATGCATATTTGACAGAACATTTCAGGAAACCAGACCATGAAAAGCACAACAATTGGTAATGTATCAATAGAATGGCTAGGCCATGCCGGATTCATATTGCGCGGGCAGAAAAAAGTGATATATATTGACCCATATGCAATTCCAGATGAGATCGGTCCTGAAGATGAAGCTGACATCATCCTTTTGACACACGAACATTTCGACCATTGCGATCCAAGTTCCATACGGACGGTCCGTGGAAGCATGACAACGACACTGATCCCGGAAAAGATGTCATTACAATTCAAAGGCGATGCACGCAGGATCATTGAAGGAGATGAACTCACGGGTAATCTGGCAATAAAGGGAGTAGATATAGAGGTCGTGCCTTCTTACAATCTGAATAAACCAAACCATCCACGAGGGGAAGGTGTAGGTTATATAGTCGAACTTGAAGGCATAAGGATATATCATGCAGGAGATTCAGACCTGATCCCCGAAATGGCCGAGATACATGCAGATGTTGTTCTTCTGCCCATAAGTGCTGATTTTACAATGAGTGAAGAAGAGGCTGCAGAAGCAGCAATCTCCATAGGACCAAAGGTTGCAATTCCCATGCATTATGGCCTTGTTGAAGGTACTGATGCAGATCCACTGAAGTTCAAAGAGCTCATCAATGCAAAGGATCCTAACATCGACGTGATAATTCTTTAAAATGATCATGTGTATACACAATAGGTAATAGGTACATGTCCCGAATGAAAAAGAAACAAAAAAATATTATTAAAGATGTGGCGACTGAGAGGATCGAACGTCTGTTCAAACTGGCAGCCGAGGAATACAGATCCAACCCTGAAAGAAGCGACAGATACGTCCAGCTGGCAAGGCGTATCGGTATGAAGTACCGCTTGCGATTCCCATCGTCCCTGAAACGTAAAATGTGCAGAGGATGTAGCTCATACCTTGTTCCCGGAAGCAGTTCAAGAGTAAGACTTCATGGAAGGTATATGACCATAACATGCCTTAAGTGCGGGCAAGAAGTGAGGATACCATACCATCTAAAAGAATAAACTGTTCAGTTCCCGGAAACCAGATTCAGCAGTTTAACAATAAGATATACTCCAACGACCATTCCAATTCCCATTATTGCGAAGATAAGGATGTTCCTGAGTACTTCGTTCTTTTCAGAACCTGCACGTATTCCGAATGCACCACAGGTGCCACCTGAACAACCGCCACAACCATCAGACTTGCTGCTGCCCTTTTTATTCACAGGCACTTCATTGAGCACAGGGATTATCAGTTTACCATCGACCATTATCTCAGCCTACCACAGTTCATTGTTCGATCATAATTAGAAAAGGCATAGTCAACAAAAGATATAAAAGGACGACGAGAGGGGGATTCGAACCCCCGAGGTGCCGGGCACCACAGGATTAGCAATCCTGCGCCATACCGGGCTTGGCTATCTCGTCATTAAGAGTTATTGTCACGCCAATGCGATTCCATAAAGGCAATAGCATTATTTAACGCTTTTCGTTAAAAGTGCAAAGTGGCGGGCATACCGCGAGTTGCTGAACATCACCGACCCAAATGATCTGTGACCTCTCCTCCACCCCGCAGCCCTCCAAGCGACAAATGTCAATGGTAGGTCTGCTCCCTTCCGGGCCTCGACTGGTTCCCACTGCAAAGATAGGTGAACCAATTCTCCAATTGGTCCTCCTACCAACATCATCCAAGCAGGACGGGGCTTCTACGTTGAAATCACAGGTTTGAATCTGATCAAAACAACTTCTTTTGGCTTCGTCTCCCGCATATCGGCGATTTCGGGTTACAGGTAACGCCGGCCTACCCAGACTAGCCCGCCACGCATAGATATGCTTTACAGGTAATAAAAGTATTCCTATCGCACATTGCAACAACGGAAGAACGACTGTACGAATATAGTTATATGATGTAGTAGTAAACTGTATATGGTGAGAAAATGGAAGAATTAATGGGTTTTGTTACCGGAAACAAGAACAGACAGAAATTATTGGCCTTACTCGAATCCAGAGGACAGTTGGAAGGAGCACGCATCGCTAAGAACATGCATATTGCAAAAATATCTGCGGATAAGATACTCGAAGAACTTGCCGCAAAAGAGCTTATCGTTGAGGAAAGTGGAGTTTACAAACTCACAGAACTTGGCACAACGGTCACAAGAACCGTACTATCAATATAAAAATGAAAGTAGTATTATGCTACTTTTATACCTCTTTTACTGATCCTGCCGTTCAAGGCAACACATCACACTGAAGCTTGATACCAGTGTCAGAGATCGTGTATTCCCGCATGATCAAACCATGGCGAGAACCTTTGGATTTCAGTATCCTCAAATACCTTTTGAACTCATTGGAACAGAGTATCTGCGTAAGGGTTATCACAGTGTCCATGATAAATGATGCTTCATTGCTCATGATCCTGCCCGTCTGCGGGTCCAGTTCTGTTGTAAAAACTGAGGATACGCCCATACTGTTGAGATAATTTATAAGGCTAAGCAGATATCCACGAAGTTTGATATCATCGGGGAATGTGATCTCCAGATTAACAAGGCCGTCCAGAACAATGCGCGTAATACCAAGTTCATCTATGAGTTCCTTTAGTCTTATTGCATGTTCCGCAGGATGAATTTCCTCAGGATTGGAATGAATGAACCGTAATTGCCCGGAATCGACATACTTTTGCATATCCCAGTTGAACTTTGCCGCTTCCCTGATGATCTGTTCCGGCCTTTCACCATAGGATACTATCACCCCATTTTCACCATTACTGAGCCCTTCCATAATGAAGTTCCATGCGAAGATCGACTTACCCGAGCCAGGCTCACCTGCAACGAGCATACTGCTCCCTGCAATTATGCCTCCGTAGAGCATAAGATCGAAATTGTCCATTCCAGACCTTATCTTTATTTCAGCTACCTCATCCCGTTTCGAACTTACCAGACGAGGATAGACAACGAACCCTTCAGAGCTTACATCATAACTGTAATCCCTGGCAGTGCTTATCCCCCTCTTTTGGAGGTCGAGTCCCAGCATTTTAAGAACTCTCATTTTATGTGCAGTATGATAACCGGAATTCTCTCTTGACAGGTAAATGATACCATCAGTAAGGTGACTTACCACAGACCCATGTATCTGTTCTTCCAGAAGTTCACCTGTCAGTATCACAAGAGCATTCGATTCCTTGAGCATGGAGTCAAGCGTATAGAAAAAGCGCCTTCTTTCCTGTTCAACAAAACCAAATCCCATAGGAGTTATAGGATCAATGACAATGCGGCCAGGATTTTCTGAGGTGATAACATTCCCCATTTCGATCAACATGCTCAGTGGATCCTTTTCAGCAGCCTGTCTGCTTAAAGGATGGATACTGACATTCTCGAAGAGAAACGGGAAAACAGACTGTAATTTCTCGAATCTTTCAGATGTCTCTGTTGTAAGCGGTATGTACAGCACTTTCTCTCCGTTCTTTGCGGCATTTGAAAGCATCTGAAGTGCCATTGTGGTCTTACCGACCCCGGCTGTACCGGCAACAAGGATTGTCGAGGGGGTTCTAAAACCACCAAGTATCTCATCAAGTCCCTCAATACAACACGGCAAATTCTGAAGTTCGGGCATTATAATTTTCTATATGCATAAGGATTACTTATACTTTCTCGAATTCAGCACACCCATGCCACCACCAATACTGCCAGTAACACGATATATTGCAAGATCATCTCACTGATCGGACCCATTGAATGGTCCTGTTACAAGCTTTCCGCTTCTTTCCATCAGAACCTCGACCTTCTTCTCGGAATCCTCGATCTTCTGATTACAAAGCAGTGCCAGTTTCATACCTTTCTCAAAGGTCTCAATACTTTCATCAAGTGTAAGCTGCCCTCTTTCAAGCAGATCCACGAGATGTTCTAACTCCTCCAGAGATGCTTCGAAGGTCTGTTCTTTTTCTGTCGCCTCTTTCTCAGACTTGGTCTTCTTTGTAGTTCCCATATTATCACCCTTCATAATGCAGGTATTTCTTCCTATCATGGATTATATTTTCAACCTTACACTCAAATATCCCGTCATTGACAATAACATCCAATTGCGCGTTCTCCTTCAGCTCGCTAACACTTGAGATAGATACCTTCTTTTCAGGGTCTAAAGCTATACTATACCCCCTTAGGATCGTGTTCAGGGGACTTACAGCATTGAGCCTGGACGAATGGAATTTAAGTTCGAACGCTTTATTCTCTATGATCTTTCCCATGGAAGAGGTAAGTTTCATGGTAAGCTCATCCAGATACTGCGAATCCTGCATCAGCATGTCCATGATATGTTGCGGCTCCAGTTTCTTCCGGGCATGTTCCAGCCGACCTTTCCCTTCTGAAATAACATGCCCCACCTCCTTTTCCAATCGGGAGGACAATGTTGCAAGATGCCTTTTTACCTCTTTCTGATCCGGCACTACAAGTTCTGCCGCAGCAGAGGGGGTCGGAGCACGCATGTCAGCAGTAAAATCAGCAATGGTAAAATCCGTTTCATGCCCCACAGCGGAAACTATCGGTTTTTTGGAATTGAAAATAGCCCTTGCGACCACCTCTTCATTGAAAGACCACAGGTCTTCAAGAGAACCACCGCCCCTCCCTACAATGATAACATCAACATCGGTCTGGTTAAGCAGTTCAATGGACCTGACAATACTTTCCGCAGACCTCTCACCCTGAACAATGGCAGGGCTTAATAGGATATTGACCGGATACCTGCGACCGATAACATTCAGAATATCATGTATCGCAGCTCCCGTAGGAGAAGTTACAACCCCGATCCTCAGAGGATATTCAGGTATTGGTATTTTGTGAACATCACTGAAGAGACCTTCTTTCTCAAGCTTGTTCTTGAGCTGCTCATAAGCCTTGTATAGCTCGCCCACACCATCGGGACGAATGTCCTGAACATAGAGTTGATACTGCCCGCGTACCACATACACATCCACTGAACCGAATACCAGAACCTTCATGGACGATTCCAGCTCGAACCGGAGATTCCTATTCACAGACTTGAAGCTGACACAACTTATCTGACTTTTTCCATCCTTGACCGTAAAATAATAATGACCCGAACTATGCTTTGTAAGATTGGAGATCTCCCCCTGCACCCAGATCTGATTAAGTTTAGGATTGTTCGCCAGGGTGTTCTTGATGAGGTTGTTCAGTTCTGTAACAGTATATGCGGGCATAGTTCAAGTCTCCATCATGACGTACAATTAGGTCTTTTTCCTATTAGTATATAGAGCGAGCGGGTTGAAAGTAATTTAAGTATGGATACGTAAATAAATTATTCATAGGCATCATTGACATAAAGTCCCAGCTTGTAAGAATACAACGACATCTTTTATTAGGTATGAAAGGATAAATCATTTTAATGTCTGCTACAAATGGATCAACTTTTCTATCCAGGCTGGATAAAACGGGAACTGATATTCTCAAATGCATGCATTGTGGTGTTTGTACCGGCAGTTGTCCATCTGGAAGGCATACGAGCCTGAATGTAAGGAATTTGCTCAGGAAGGCTCGCAAAGGTGAATCTGTGCTTTCTGATGAGACCCTTTGGACGTGTACAACATGTTACAATTGTCAGGAACGTTGCCCGAGGGGAATTGATATTGTTGATGCTATTTTTGAGATACGTGCAATAGCAGTACAGGAAGGAATTATCCTTAAGGAACATCGCACCGTGGGTAAATTGCTGGTCGAACATGGACATGCAGTGCCCATAAATGCTGAGAACAAAGCAAAGAGAGAAGCACTTGGGATGGATGCTTTGCCACCTACAGTACACAGTTTCCCGAATGCATTGAGTGAAGTTAAGAAGTTACTTGCCAACTGTAAATTCGATGAGTTGATGTCAAATGAGTGAATCTGCAAGGAAGGAACACGAAATGAACAAATTGTCGCTGTTTCTCGGGTGTGTGATCCCTAATCGATACCCAGGTATTGAAAAAAGCACAAAGCTATGCCTTGAGAAATTGGATATCGATTGTGTCGATCTTGAAGGGGCTTCATGTTGTCCGGCACCGGGAATTCTTCGGTCGTTCGATAAGACCACATGGCTTGCCCTGTCCAGCAGGAATATTTCATTAACCGAAGATCTTGGACGTGACATGCTTACTATCTGTAATGGATGTTATGGGTCCCTTGCCGATGCAAATAATGAATTGAAAGCTGACGAGGACCTTAAGGAAAGTGTTAATTCCCACCTTGCAGCCGTAGACAGGGAATTTAAAGGTACACAGGATATTCGCCATATTACGGAGTTCTTGTATCAGGAAATAGAGCCCGAAAATATACGTGAGCTTGTCACAAACCCCCTGGAGATCAGGGTTGCTGTGCATTATGGCTGTCACCTGCTGAAACCTTCAAAGGGAAGGGTAGGCATGAGTGTGGAAAGGCCTTCTTTCTTTGATGAACTTGTTGAGGCCACAGGCGCAGTAAGTGTGGATTATCCTGATAAGATGGAATGTTGCGGTGCTGGCGGAGGGGTCAGGTCTGCTTTGAGTGATGAGGCCCTTGCCCTCACAGAGCATAAATTGTCAATGATAGAAGAAGCAGGGGTTGATTGTATTGTCAATGCATGCCCGTTCTGCCATATGCAGCTTGATGTGGGACAAACTGACCTTAATGAAAGAGATGGCACAGAGCATTCAATACCGGTGCTACATTACACACAATTATTGGGCCTTGCTTTTGGATATACCGTAGAGGAACTGGGCATTGACCTCAATTCTACATTGAACAAAGCTTTTTTTGAGATGATCGAGGATCGACCTTAATTCTCACTTTTTTACATGCATGCTGCTCTTGAACAAAGCATGTGGGGTTTTAAAAAATGAGAAGCTGGTTGTTTAAATCAGCTTGTTGATTGAGTTGATCTCATCCATGATATCAAGACCGGGTGTCTGTAGGCTAATGAATATTGAGACTTCGTTCCGAATTTTATTTTTCTGCCATGTCAATTATCTCCCGAATAACAATAGGTAAAGTAACAGTATAATTGCAAGACCTATCATGATGGCAAAAATGAGTGTAGGAAAATTTTTGTGATTCATAAGGCGTAATTTGAACCCACCGTATAAATAAAATGCCACTTCATTCACTATTTTTCTAAAGAAAATCATATGCAGGAATAATTACTTTTGGAGTTTTACAACTCTTATGACCAGAAGAGGAAACCAAAATCAGATCAGGAAGTTAGAAATAAGTTAATGAAAAAAAAGAAAATGAAAAGCTGGTTGTTTAGACCAGCTTGTTGATTGGGTGGTTCTCATCCATGATCTCAAGACCAAGCTCTTTTGCGGTCTCTGCAAGGATGATATCTACCATTGCGGTCGCAGGGTAGACTGTGTCAGTGTTCTCGATAGGACCGAACAGCTGGAAGTTGGAACCGAGTGTCTGTGGAACAAGGTTCGTTCCGATATCTGCTGGCATGTAAACTGCTTTACGCTGCTCTTTTGTTTCGAAGCCCTTCTTGTAATCCTTCATCCAGTCCCATGCAGAAGCAAGGTTGTGGTATCCGCCACCTACAGGGAGACCGAAGTGACCCTTTACAGCGATTACTGCCCTCATGGATGCACCAGCGCCTGCTCCGAGTGGAGTTGCAGCTACATCAATGAGTGGTTTTGTGATGCCACAGTCCTTTGCGATGTCGAGCATACCCATGGTCTGACCTGGACCACCGGTCTCAAGAACCTCAAGCTTTCCTTTTACGGTTGGGTCTGTTGCGTTGAACGCAAGGACGATAGAAGCATTGATATCACTCTTTCTGATAGCTTCGATCTCATCGTCATGAATACTGCCGTTGATAGAGTTGTAGATAGCCCTGTCAGCTACACCGATCTCTGTAACGTATTCTGCTGCTGCAGCACGTACTTCGCCTGCGGATGAGTCGATAAGGAAAGGTGTCTTGTCATCTTCTGCAACGAACCAATCGATGTATTTCTTGATAGCCTGTGGTGTTTCACCGACGATCTGGTTAACGCATGGATTACCTGTTACATCGGTCATCTCAAGCATGTGGTTCCAGAGATTGTCTGCTGCTTCCTTGTCGAAAACTCCCTCATCTTCATCGGTCACGATCTTGTGTCTGTTGTAGAACATTGAACCGATCAGAATTGTTGGGTACTGCCCGGGCTGACCGCCGAACTTGACGCCGCCAACCTCGAATACTTCCTGTTTCTTGTCAAATTTAAACATGTTATTACCTCTTATCAGATGAGTATAGGAGAGAGTGAAATGTAGATCAAGAATATCAATATACCAGCTATTGCTCCGTACATTATGCCTATATCCCTACCTAATTTCTTTCCGATCCTCTGTGCGATCTCACTGTTTACGAATTCGATCTTCTCGTCGATCAAATTGAGCTTCTCAAGAACCTCATTGAAATCTGCAGGGTCTGTTACAACACTCGGTGTTGTGTTCTTTGCGTCGCTCATATTACACCACCTACCTGCCAGATGATCAATGGGAGTATCAGTACCATCAGAACTGCGAATCCAAAACCGACAATGAAGCCGGTTGCAGCTGTGGCATTAACTCCGGAGTCGAGCTTCTGGTTCCTTGCGATAAGCTGAGCCCTGTATCGAATTCTATCGACAACGTTTTCAATGGCACCCATCTGTGGGTTGATTACCATTGGGACTCCCTGTCCAGATTCTATTTCTTCTGCCATGTCAATTACCTCCCGAATAACAATAGGCCAAGTAGTGACAGCGTAATTGCAAGACCGATCATGATACCTTCGACCTTACCTGCGTGTACGCCTGCGTGGTACTTGTTCCAGTTACCGGCAATGACCATTTCTCTGTCAATATCAAGGATCCTGTTCCTGATAGTTGCGATCTCAGCTGCCATTGGCTTAAGTCCGCCGGCCTCTTCCTCACCTTCGCCGTCAGCTTCGCCGACTTCGAGGACCATAGGATCAACATCAAGTGCTCCAGGGTCTTTTGCCACACATTCTTTGATCTTTGCAACGATCTGTCCCATATCTTCGGTACCGATCATGTCGATCATTTCAACCTGCTGCTGAAGTCTTTCGACCGCTTCATCAGTGAGGTTCTCAACATAAGGAATAGCACCTGTTGCACCCACAATACGGTTATCACTTACACCGTTCTTGTGGACCATCATGAACGCTTCACCGGTAATGTGTCCTTTGACTTCGGAACCGGTAATGATCACGAATCTGATGTTAGGGTTTCCAATGATCTGTGCAACGACCTTCTCCAGACCAAGGTTCTCTGTTTTACATGGACCTGTAATTGCAGCTCCTGCTTCAAGTTGTGGGCCGCCAGGTATGTGTGATCCACAGGTGATAACAGCAACGCAGTTCTTTACGTCCCCTACCTCGTATTCACCTTTTAGGGTTGGCCAGTCTACTGCTGGTTCTCTTTTATCTACCATATTATAGACCTCCAATCAAACTGAGGATGTATAGTGTCAATGCTACCATACCTGAGAAGATAAGACCGACTATAACACCATAGAAAGTGTTACCGTAGAAACCTGCTTTTAATGCTGTTTCTTCCCTTCCTGGGAAGGCGTTCAAAAGCTTCATGTCAGGTGAAAGTGAATTGACCAGATCATCAGCGATCTTATCAAGTTCATTTACCTGTTCCATGACAGGGTCCATTGAGTAACAGATGATGTCCTCACGTTCTGCTGCCAGAACTGATGTAAGTGGGTCCAATACAAGATGTGCTTCTGGTGCTACGTGTACCATGCTCATTCTAATTCCTCCTCAGTAGGCAGAAGACCGGTTCCAAGAACCTTATATGCGTCTCTGTTAACGAGTTTGACATACTTACTGAATGCAATGTACCAGATGATAACACCGATCAGTATAGATGGAATCGCGGATGCGCCATCTGCGACGGTTGCTACGATACCTGCAACGACCATTGTGATCGCACCTTTCTCAACACCGGTCATCAATGTCCTGTCCTGTTTTTCATCAGGGCCAAGGTTCGCATTGAATGGATGGAGAATTGCCATACCACCAGCGATGAAGATAACTGCAATGTATCCGGTTGCAACAACGGTTTCCAGTACTGCATCGAACATGAAGGTACCTGTCATTGCGACACTAAGGCCGATGATGGTAAGCGCACCTGCACCAGCGATCTCTGTCATGGACTGTTCCATAATAGGAATGCCCATTCCAAGGACCTTGTTAGCGAGTACACCAATGACAAGTCCGATAATTGCTGCTGTAATAAATGCTACGATAGGTCCGGCAATGCCGCCTACTGCAAGTCCGAACATGGATGCAACAACACCCATACCAAGTGCCATCATACCAATGGATGGAACACCGGTACCAAGACCGTAACTTGCTACACGCCTGACAGCTGCACCTCCCCAAACGATCGCACAGATAGCGCCAAGTGCACCAATGAATGCGAATGCGGGTGATGCAACGGAAAGGAAATGACCTCCGTATGCTCCTGCGAGACCTCCGAGAGTTCCCAGAGCGATCAACTTATTCTGTGGAATGCCACCTGTGGCTTCTCCACCAGCTCCTCCTGCGGACATATCAGAGACCTCCGATAGTGATTATACCAACGAAAGCACACATCAATGTTGCCACAAAGGATGCAAGAACTGCCTTTGGCCATTTCTTGAACTTAGGGTCGTGGAAACCTTCGATGGTTCCTCCAATGTTGTATGAAGGAATAACAGCGTTCACGAAAAAGATACCTACAGCGAAGATACTTGCAAGTGCTACAAGGTTACTCTGGGTGAGACCAGTACTGGTGCTCATGAGAGCGAAGTAGATAACTGAACCGCCAATGCCACCAAGAGCACCGCCGATAACACCACTTACGTATGAGACGGTTGGAAGTCCGTGTCCCTCAGTACCCTGTGAAACATAGATGTCCTGCCTGTCTTTTGTGATAGGGTCATAGTCTACTTTTGCGGATGCTGGTGGTACACCAACACCATATACGTAAACCCATGTCCCCACGATCATTGTTACAGATATCATGATCATTGCACCGACTCCACCGGATGCAACGACAAGTAGGGGACTATCAGATACTGCCATAACGGCTCCTGCGGTCACAAGCCCTGTAAGACCTGCTCCAGCAGCCAATTGTACAGTACCGGTACCAATACCGGTTGCCTGAGCCATAGCTGCAGGTGCTCCACCTACAGGCACGAAGTGAACACTCCATGAAATAAGCATACCGCCAAGGGTTACCATTGCGATGTATAAAATGTTCTCTGCGATAATTCCTGCTACATCTATCATGCAGCGACCTCCTCTTCTTCCTTGTAAGGACCAAATGCCTTACGTGCTGCTACTTCGATCTTTCTGTTCCAGATGATCATAAGTAACACCAAAATTACCCCTGCTGCAACTGAAAGCCATCCCATTGTGAGACTGGTAGCAGGGTTAAAAACAGCTGTTACCCAACCGCTTAAGAAAACGGTCATACCGAATGCAAGACCGGTTACTGGGCCTCCGAACTTTGCACAGAACCATGAATTGTCGATACCATTACGAAGACCAGATTCTGCTTTCCTTACAATGTTACCGGAATTTGCAGCATTGAGACCTGATCCAAACTCAACGTTCTGGAATTCACGCTCTGCACCATAATGAACATCACCAGTGGATGAACCGATAGCTCCGACAGTGATTCCCCAAATGAACGCAAGAAGCGTAAGTGGGAAAGGATGTGCAAGAACGGCCACCATAATGTATGATACAACAAGGATACAGAATGTTGTAATGAATGCATATCCCATCATCACTGGCGTATGTGATCTGAGAATATCAAGGTAGATTGGTTGTCTGAAACGTTTCTGACTTGCGGTACGGCCCATGTAAGCCGTAATACAATATGTTCCGTGTACTGCGGTAGCAACAAGTGCACCAATAGCGATAGCAAAGATCACAGACAGACTTGCGGTCATCAATACAGATGCCACGGTTCCGCCAATAGCACAGATCAGTGCATTCGATGGTGGTTCACCAGAAATTGCTTTGTTGTAGATCCTATGTGGATACATCATCTGGGGAGCTAGCTGTACTTGTGAATTTGGGTTACTCTGAGATCCGACATCAGATTCGAGATCCTCAGTTGTGCCAGCAATAGTTGCGGCAGCGCCCATAAGTGCTAGAACACCCATGCCCATGAGTGGTTCCATTTATTTTCCTCCTTCGTAGTTCTAAATCAATAATATAAGTGCGAATAATATACACTATCTTCGATATTTTAGCCACATATTACGTAAATATGGCATAGACTAACGTAAGATGGTCAGCATTATCTAAAATCATTCATAAACCTTTCGGAACTTTTCTGGAAAAAAAGGGTTCTG
>NZ_JAUVEY010000071.1:0-10945 GCF_030594565.1 Methanococcoides sp. | reverse complement strand
AAACACAAAACGAATGTAACGGTGTGAACATAATATGATAAATATTCTTGATGATTATGCACTTGTGAGCCCCTTAAGGTATCGTAACAACTGGCTTAAGATAGCCATTGTTATGTTTGGTATTCTTGTAGGAGTTTCCTCACAGTCTTTCATTCCACCTTTTGCTATAGCATTGTGTATGAGCTTCGCAACGGTTTATTTTGGGAAGACTTCGTTTAAATTTTATCTGAAAATATTGTCTGCACCTGCTGTTTTCGTGTTGTTAAGTGTTGTTATCATAGCCTTCTTCTTCGGTTCAGGAGCTGAACTTCTTGGATTTGATATTTTCAGCTATCATCTGGGAATAAATACAGGCGGTCTTGAAATGGCATTGTTAGTGTTTTCGAGAACACTTAGCGGTATGTCTTGTTTGTTCTTCCTTTCACTGACCACCCCTATGGTGGAACTATTCTCAGTTCTTAAAGCTACAAAATTGCCGGATTCTTTTATTGAGATATCCATGATGATGTATCGATACATCTTTGTCTTCCTTGAAGTTGCATGGGGTATCAAGTATGCACAGACGGTCAGGCTTGGGTACAAGGACTGGCGAACATCCCTGAATTCACTTGCAATGCTTTCTACCACACTTTTCATAAGGTCCTGGGAACAGGGAGAAAAGATATTTATTTCCATGAGTGCCCGATGTTATGATGGCAAACTTATTTTCTTTGAGGAAAAAAGACCGATCAGAGCTAATGAGCTAGTCTTGACCTGCACTTATTTTGCTGCGGTATTGGCATTGTGGTATTTAACAAGAATTCATTCTATATTTTAAGGTCTGTTGAGGTTAAAACGATGATATTGGAAACTAAAGGCTTGAAGTATTCCTACCATGACGGGACCCAGGCCTTAAAAGGTATTGATGTAAAGATCGAGAAAGGTAAAAAAATAGCTTTTGTCGGAAAGAACGGTTCCGGTAAATCAACTCTTTTCATGTTGCTCAATGGGACCCTTAAGCCAAAAGAGGGAACGGTCTACTTCCATGGGAAACCCATGGAATATGATTCTAAGTCTCTTCGTGAGATACGCAAAAGTGTTGGCATTGTTTTCCAGAATTCAGATGACCAGATATTTGCCCCTACGGTATATCAGGATGTAGGGTTTGGACCTACCAATCTGGGTCATTCAAAAGAAGAAGTTGAGAAACTTGTGGAAAAAACCCTTGAATATATCGGAATAAACGAATTCAGGAACAAACCTCCTCATCATTTAAGCGGCGGGCAGAAAAAGAGAGTGGCAATTGCAGGTGTTTGTTCAATGGAACCAGATGTAATGATCCTTGATGAGCCTCTTGCGAACCTTGATCCTGTGGGTGCGGATGAGATCCTTGATCTGTTGAATGAGTTAAATCAAAACAACACCACTATGATAATTTCTACTCATGATGTGGAACTTGCATACAGCTGGGCAGATTATGTTTATTTCATGAATGAGGGTAATATTATTGGCGAAGGTGCTCCTGAAGATGTTTTCAAAGACATGGAGCTTTTAAAGAAATCTAATTTAAGGCAACCCCGCACACTTGAAATATACAATGAGCTTGAGAGAAGGAACCTTGCAACTCGTAACAAGTTTCCTACAAGTGTTCCTGAACTTGTCCATTCCCTTAAACCACCTGAACTTATGTGGATAGAAGTTTCTCCTGATGTCAAGGAAGGTGATGTTGTGAACCTTGGTATATTACATGGTGAATATGCTATCAACAGCCCTTATGAAGCAGTCAATGCAAAAGTGCTTCATATTCATCCGGAAGGACATGCAATTGCAGAAATGACACGGCATGGTATCAAGCCCGGTGGCATATTCATCTATGATATGGACAAATATGATGCTGGTCCTTTCAAGAGGATACTGGCTGAAGAGGATATCGATTCCATCGGAGCTATGGGCAAGAAGAGCAAGATCCTTGCGGAAAAGCATCTTCTTGATCTTCAGATCACATCAGGTGTTATCGATAAGTCCATCCTTATGGCACTTTGTGGCAAGAGATCTATGATACTGACCTCAGGTGGAATGATCGGGCATGCTGTCAAACGTATTGATGAATATGCAGAAAACAGTGGAATTGCTATTCAGTTATCTCTTGTAAATTCTGAAAGGGAAGAATTGGGGATCTAAGCTTCTTTATTATTTTCTCTTTCTCTTTTTTTAAGAATTTACGTTCTTCGTTCTTTTCTAGTGGGGTCAATATTTGTAAGATGAGCTCCCTTCCTTTTATTGTAATATTCTTTTTACAAAAATAGCTTTTAAGGGGGACTTAAAGCTGTGGTTGATCATGGGGATGAAGATCGTATTCGGTGTCAGCGGTCGTTTGCAGAAATGTGCAGTGAGATGGTCATAAGAGATTTCATGACAAAGGACCTTGTAACCATTTCTGAAAATGATAGCATTGACCAGATCCTTGAAACATTTGACAAATATCATTTTCACACATATCCGGTCGTAAATGAAGATAATGTCCTTGTGGGAACAATTGATCGGGATATTATATTGAAGATCCTTCTTGTACACAGGGCTCCCCGAATAGAGCACACTCACTTGAATGCAGTTGTTTTTCAGGGTGATACTGCAAAAGCTATTATGCTCTCACACCCGGTCTCAATATCTCCGGATGAACATCTTTGTGATGCAGTGGATATGATGCTCAAGCATAAGATCGATCGTTTTTGTATTGTTGACGATGGAAAACTGGTTGGTATAATTTGTAAACCCGACATTATAAAGGAAGTGTATAAATTAAGGGGTTCGGATTGAATGGAGATCCTTCTTTATATTTTGCTCATCCTCCTACTGGCTAAGCTTTTTGGCGAAGTATTTGAAAGGGCAGGGTTTCCTTCAATTCTTGGGGAACTGCTTTCCGGTATGGTGCTCGGGATACTTTTGATACATCAGGAATCGGAAATACTGAAGTTCCTGGCTGAAATGGGTGCTATCTTTCTCCTGTTCACAGCAGGTTACAAGGAAGTCCATCTTCGTGATCTGAAAGAGTCTTCTGCGAAAGCTTCTGTTGCTACAGTAGTTCAGATATTCGTTGCTTTCTCTTTTGGAGCGGCACTTGGTGCGTATTTTCATTTAAGTGTTCTTGAAAGCATCTTTATAGGAGTTGCATTCAGCCCGACAAGTATCGGTGTGGTCGTCAGGACTCTCATTGACATGGATTACCTTTCGAGCAAACCAGGTTCCATGATGCTGACATCATCTATATTTGATGATATCATAGGGATCTTTCTTCTTTCCATTGTAGTGACCATGGCAACCTACGAACAATTCCCCTCCGGGGTGCAAGTTCTAATAATATTGTTGAAGATGGTTGCCTTCGTGGCGATCATGTTCTCCTTAAGAAAATGGGTCTTTTCCAGGCTCTTCGATCAGATCCATAGGATGCATGTCAAGGAATCGATCTTTGCTTTTGTGATCGTGATCGCACTTTTCTCTGCGTACCTTGCAGAAGTTTTTGGCCTTCATGCTGTGATAGGTGCATTCATTGGAGGGGTAATGCTCTCAGATGTTTCCCATGCGAAGATCGAGCATGTGCAAAGTAAGGTTACAGGGCTTGCTTATGGTATTTTTGTTCCTATTTTCTTTGCATTTATTGGAATTTCCCTTAATATCGCCAGCTTACAAACAATAGGCCTCTTCTCCGTACTTGTTGTTGTACTTGCTCTTTCCGGAAAATTGATAGGGGGTTTTCTGGGAGGTCGCTTGATAGGTTTTGATAATTATGACAGTCTTATATTCGGAGTTGGGGTTATGCCAAGGGCAGGGGTGGAACTTGTATTGATCTCTATTGGAAAAGAGATGGGGATAATAGGGGATGAAGTGTTCTCAGCAATTGTCTTGATGGTGGCGGTATCAATTTTAGTTTCACCCGTCCTCCTTAAGAAGGCCATACAGTTCAAAAACAGGGCAAATTCGAACAATACTTAAACTCATCCGTCTAATAAGTTATTAAAGAAGTTGATCATTAAAATTGGGGGCTATGTATGGGATCAAACATATCGAAAGAAACTGGCAATAAATCGGGGAAAAGTCCGTTGGAAAAAGTTCTTGACAGGAAGGAAATACTTGAAAATATAATCGATCATAGTCCTGTTATTGCTTTTTTATGGACCGCAGATAACACTCCTGAGGAAAAGTGGCCAGTGGAATATGTTTCTGCAAACGTGACCCAGTTAGGTTATACTGTGGAGGATTTCATTTCTGGAAGACTTCTTTATGCTGATATTGTTTATGGGGAAGATCTGGAGCGAGTTGAAAGGTCTCTCGAAAAAAGTCGTGTGGAAGGTAAGAGCTTCTTTGATCAGGAATACCGTGTCGTTCTGGCATCAGGTGATATTCGCTGGGTCGATGAAAGGACATATCTCCAGCGGGATGAGAATGGTACTGTGACCCATTATCAGGGTACTATTTTTGATATTACTGACCAGAAGAACAATGAACTGTTGTGTGAGAAAGCGTTGAAGGAACAAAAGGACCTTGAGGATATCATCAACAATAGTTCTACGATGGTCTTCCTTTGGAGGGCGGAGGAGTTCTGGCCGGCTGATTATGCTTCGGATAATGTCTCAAGACTTGGGTATAGTGCAGAGGATTTCGTACTTGGAAGAATTGTTTATGGGGATCTGATCCATCCAGATGATTACAATGTTGTTAAAGACGAGCTTGAGCAGAGGTGCAATGAAGGATATGATGATTACACCCACGAGTATCGTGTATTGACAAAAGCAGGGGAACTGTGGTGGGTCAATGAGAAGACCGTTATCAAAAGAGATTTGAACGGCAATGTAACACATTTCCAGGGAATTGTGCAGGATATCACAAAACAAAAGGTGAGTGAGATCGCATTGGATGAGGCTTTGGTAAAGCAGAACGACCTCCTTTCAAGGAAACAGGCACTTGAGACTATCGTAAATCATAGCCCGGTGGTCGCTTTTCTCTGGAAGGCCGGTGAGGATGATGAAAAGGAGCTGTGGCCGGTGGAGTTTGTGTCGGATAATATCACTCAGTTTGGCTATGATGTGGATGATTTCCTCTCGGGTGATCTTCTTTATGGGAATATTATCCATGCTGATGATCTGCCTGAGGTGCAGCTCGAACTTTCGGATATATGCCAGGAAGGTGGGAAGATGTTCGTAAAGGAATATCGTATATTGACTCGTTCAGGCGATATAAGGTGGGTGGAAGAACAAACTTTCATACAGCGGGATGATGAGGGTAAAGTGACCGATTATCAGGGAGTTATCCAGGATATAACAGAACGCAAGGGAAGTGGTTGCTGATCGGACATCTCAGTTTTGTCGGTAGGATAAGCTCAAAAGAAAAAAGGTAGAGTGCGAAGTCAGTAAGCGACTTCGTACCTGAATCCAAATTCAACGGCGTAGTCAAGGAAGAAAGCCTTTGTTGGCTCTACTTTTATAATGACATTGTCCGGGTTCTTTGGTAGTTCCTTCATGAACGGGAATTTTTCTAGCATTAACTGGAATATCTGCCCCAATTCTGCTTCATCTGTCACAAATGATGCTTTGCCTTCCATTTGAATGCCTGTGATGTTCATTACATCAGATCCGTCTTCATCGACTGTGAATGCGACGTTTGGGTTCTGTTCGATATTACGGAATTTCCTTGTGGTATTCCCTGTTCCGAAATAAACGACCGGGCCGGCTGATGCAAAAGCCATGCTGTGGACCATTGGTTTTCCTTCCGGGCTAACGGTTGCAAGGTTTAAGTATGAGTGTTTTTTCAGGTATTCATTGATCCTTTCTTTTATCTCTAAGTCACATGCCATGGTAGTACCTCCACAATAGTAAGATGATTCATTAGTGGTAAAAGAAAATTGTCTGTACAGTTATTTAGCTTTACCTAAATGGACATTGGTGGGGATGGCGCAAGTTCTCTTTTGAAACTGATGGCAAATCAAGAAATACTATTGTAACATATTTAATTTGGAGTGTGTGTTTCATTGAGATATGAAAATACTGATATCGAGTCTGTTTTTGCTGAAGTCGGTAGTTCCAGATCAGGTCTTTCTGAGACCGATGTGAAAAAAAGGCTACAGGTATCAGGTTTTAATGAGCTTCAGGAAAAAGTGAGGATCACACCTTTAAAAGTACTGTTAAGGCAGTTCACTAATTTTATCGTCTGGGTCCTTTTGGCAGCGGCTGTGATCTCTCTTATGATAGATGAGGTTGTGAACTTTGGTGTCATCATCTTTTTAGTTGCTTTTGTTATTGTTCTTGGTTTCGTTCAGGAATATAAGGCTGAAAAGGCCATGGAAGCGCTTAAAAGGATGGTGCAGCCCACAACTCATGTTGTCAGGGATGGTACTGTGGCAGAGGTTCCCACCCGGGATGTCGTTGTGGGGGATGTCCTTGTTATGGAGACCGGTGATAAGGTCGCAGCGGATGCTTTTGTTTTTGAGATAATGGGGTTGAAAGTGGACGAATCCGCAATAACCGGTGAGAGTTTTTCGATTGAAAAAGGTATCGGGGATCTTATTTTTTCGGGTACTCAGATAGTACACGGTAAGTGCAAAGCAGTTGTAACAGCCACTGGTATGCAGACCCGGTTAGGTGGTATCGCTTCTATGATACAGGAAGATGAGGTTATGACCCCTCTCCAGCAAAAGATCAACGAGCTGTCAAAGCATTTAGCTATCATTGCTCTTGTTGCTTCTGGTCTCACTTTTGTTCTGGGTTATGCCACAGGTGCACCGTTCGAAGAGATGCTTATCATTGCTCTTGCACTGGCAGTGGCTGCTGTTCCTGAAGGGTTGCCCCTTACTATGACTATAACGCTTGCCTATGGTATGCATCGTATGGCAAAACATAATGCCATTGTCAGGAGGATGCTGGGGGTTGAGACCCTGGGTTCCACTACTGTGATATGTACTGATAAGACAGGAACATTGACGAAGAACGAGATGACGGTGGAGAAGTTATTTGTCAATGGCCAGTTCTTTGAT
Organism: Methanococcoides sp.; assembly: GCF_030594565.1. Lineage (NCBI taxonomy): Archaea > Methanobacteriati > Methanobacteriota > Methanomicrobia > Methanosarcinales > Methanosarcinaceae > Methanococcoides > Methanococcoides sp. The sequence goes on along the minus strand of NZ_JAUVEY010000071.1, from coordinate 3,942 downwards.
GTGACTGGTATCGGGTATGAGCCCGAAGGGCTTCTTTTAAAAGATGATGTGGAAGCAGATGTAAGTGAGAACAAGGCGCTTTGGACTTTGCTTAATGGCATATCCTTATGTAATAATGCTTCGCTGGTCCAAAGGCACGGGGAATGGGAAGTTTCAGGTGATCCTACCGAAGTATCACTTATTGTCGCTGCAGCGAAAGCAGGGTTATGGAAAGATGATCTTGAGGTGGAATATGAGAAGGTACATGAGATCATGTTCACTTCTGAAAGAAAGCTCATGACAACGATCCATGAAACCCCTGGGGGCAGGTTGGCATTTTGCAAAGGGGCTCCTGAATTTGTTCTTGACAGATGTGTTTCGATAGAGATGGATGATGGTGTCCACGATCTGAGCGATGCGGACGTCAAAGGGATACTTGATGAGAATAATGGGCTTGCAGGTTCTGCGTATCGTGTGCTTGGTGTTTCTTATCGCAAATTATCTGAAGGTATGGCAGTTGAGGATTCTGAGAAGGACCTTATTTTCGTGGGACTTGTGGCAATGATCGATCCTGTGAGGAAAGAGGCTAAGGAATCGATAGCCCTGTGCAAGCGGGCAGGTATAAGGGTCGTGATGATCACAGGCGATAATGAGGAGACGGCTAAAGCCATAGGGAAAAAGATCGGGCTGATCGCTGATTATGACGGTTCTCTGGATGGGATGGATAACAGGCTTCATGCTATTATCAAAGATGGTTCCATTACCGGAAGTGAGCTTCTGTCCCTTGATGATGGGGATTTTGATAAGTTGGTAGAGGGCATCAGTGTTTATGCAAGGGTCATGCCTGAACAGAAGTTGAGGATAGTGAAGGCGTTGCAGAACAGGGGTCACGTTGTTGCCATGACGGGGGATGGCGTTAATGATGCTCCGGCGCTTAAGAGGGCGGATATTGGTATATCCATGGGGATAAAAGGTACGGATGTTGCTAAAGAGTCCAGTCTTATGGTCTTGCAGGATGATAATTTTGGGACCATTGTGGAGGCTGTGAAACGCGGTCGTGCTATTTATGAGAATATTGAGAAATTTACGACATATCTTGTTTCGAGAAATTTTACTGAGATAATCCTCATTATGCTGGGTATTATCCTTTTAGGGTTCGACCTTGTCCCGCTGCTTGCATTGCAGATACTTTTCATTAATATGTTCGATGAGGTCATGCCGGCAATAGCGCTTGGGCTTGATCCGGTACGAGATGAGGTGATGCATGAAGGTCCCAGAAGACCGGGGGAGAAGATACTCAATAGGAGAAATCTGATGTTAGTGGTCAGTATAGCTGCTCTTATGGGGGTTGTTTGTTTCCTCGTGTTCGTACTTTCCGATCCTGCCGGTGATCTTGAGAAAGCTCGTACGCTGACGTTTGCAACGATAGTTAGTATGATCCTTTTCATTCCGTTCGTGTTCAGGTCATTGACATCTTCCTTTTTGAGTGTGGGTGTCTTCACTAACAAACTTATGCTTATAGGGGTGGCAAGTACGTTTTTGTTGACCATGGTTGTAATGTATGTAAGACCTCTTGGGCAGTTGTTCGACCTTGTGCCTTTGAGTTTGATGGATTGGTTCATTCCAATATCTGCTGCTTTTTTGACCATGGTAATGGCAGAGTTGGTCAAGAAGGTTTTACCGGTAGATCGGGAAGTCCAATGGAATAATTTTAAAAGAGATATTTGAATAATAATATAATTGAATTTGTTGTATTCAGGTGATCAGGATGAATTATAGATGTACGATATGTGAGGGTCTGATGAACCATTGGAGGTATCGGCTATTAAAAAGCGTGATAATTATGGGCGCGAACTTGTGACCTATAAATGTATTGAATGTGGTAACGAAGAGATGTATCCTGACCTGTGATAGCCTTTAAGAAAAGCAAAGACATCCCTTAATTTGGGATGTCTGTTGTTGTTATTTTTTCCTGAATTTTCAGAATGATGTATACACTTCTTCGTGTGGGTGTATTACAAAACCTTCGGGAGTGATGTCGTATGGGTGGAGTTTCTTGCTGTGATTTGAACCACGCATCTTGAATATTTCCATGGTTCGTGTGCGGACGTTATCGTGCATGGCGTTATGCAGCACAACGGTACCGTCTGTTACAAAAGTTTCTACACCGAACCTTGCAGGGCTATTTTCATCTACGATCTCACATGTCATTAGTGAGGTAAGTCCTATTACTTCCAGTGTGGTGCTAAGTTTTAGCAGTTCCACACGTATCTTTGCAGGGTCATGGAGATAGAAGCTGATCGAGGTAGTGGAATCGATGAGGGCTCTTTTGGCGTTGATCTCTTCCTGTGTTGAGATGATCTGGTCCATCATTGAACGGGTGTCGAATGGTCTGACATCGACATATTTTTCCTGTGATGGGATTCCGATCTTGGTAGAACATGCATCGATGATAACGAGCTTTCCTTCGTCTTCGAGGGCTTGAAGGTCCCAGCCGAATTTCATTACGTTCTCACGTATCTGCTCTGGTCTTTCTTCGGTTGCAACGATTATACCGTTCTCGCCGTATTTTGTTATACCATTATATATGTACTGCACCGAAAAGTTAGTTTTTCCGGCTCCTGAGGTGCCTGATACAAGGTATGAGCGGTCACGAATGAGCCCGCCTCCGCATAGTTCATCAAATCCGGGAATCCCGGTCTTGACCCTATTCATTTCGTCTTCCATTGAGATCTCTTCAGAATCTGAACCTTCGAACATTTATCTTTTCACTCCTCGCCTTATATAATGTACACGTTGTTTTGAAGCTGGTATTCCAAACGATATTTTAAACAATTATAGGTAAATAACACATATATGATGCTAAATAGGGTTTTTTGCTTTATTTATAATATACATGAAGTACATATAAATTTATTGAAGGTGGCTTAATAACGATTGGCTAAAAATGGACTTAAATGGTCCATGTGTGATAAATCGACAATTTACGAACTCAAATTGACCATATTTAACCCCTTTATATCAATTTGGCATGTTTTTATTCGACATTTACCGTAATTTGCTTCGATATTTACTAATGCATCGCTATAAATCTCTCAAATGAGACCACAAAAGATTTAATAGCCAATTCTCTTATTAAACAGATGTAATCCAATATGACGGGATTCAGAGGGTGATGATGACTCTTTCGGCAATGAACGTATTTGTGCATTGTTTGAAAGAATGATACTCGATAATTCGTTTATCTTGATTCTGACTCACTAACTTATATACATTAAATAATGGAGGAAAATAATGAAAAGCTTTATAGCAATCTTAATGGCTGCTTTAATGGTACTGAGCTTTGTTTCAGTAGCAAGCGCAGCTGACACAGTTGAGATTCGCAGCCCAGTTTTCAATGGTAGCGATCTTGACAATCTTGACAGATATTCAACTGATTTCACTGACTTCGCAGGATTCTTCTTTGATCTTGACGATGGAATCGGTTCCGAAAATATTTCAATTAATGCAGCTTTAGCAGCTGACCGTACAATCGATGACGATGGTCTCGTTTACGTCACAGACATCCAGAGCGTCGATTATACATACGAAGGTTGGGCAGATTCTCCTACCGACAACCAGTTTGACAAGATGGGCTTCCTTGCAGTGGAATACGTCCCAGTTAACGGTGACCCAGCAATCCTTTCCAAGTTGATCCTTGACGACGATGAGAAGTACACCATGCGTGTCGGTGAGACACTCGATCTCGGTGAGGGCTTTGCACTCACACCAAAGCAGATCGATGTAGATGGTGACAAGGTATGGCTCGAGCTCACAAAGGACGGCAAGTTCCTTGATGATGATGTTTACGATGCAACTGCAGCTTCAAACCCAGCTAATAAATCATGGGACTACGAAGCAGATGATATTGCTGGCGAGGACGATGTTGTTGTTCTGAGAGTACACGTTAACGAAGTATTCCAG
>NZ_JAUVEY010000157.1:0-4787 GCF_030594565.1 Methanococcoides sp. | reverse complement strand
TGATCCGAACGACAATCCTGTTGATGAACCTGGTGATGACGGGTCAGAGGCTGAATCAATGTCTGCAGCTGTATCCCTTGGTGCAGAGATCATTCCTGCAGTAGGTATCGTTGTGACTCCCGGGACCATCAATTTCGGTTTACTCGGGGCAGGTGAGGTCAGTGATGTGAGAACCGTACAGATCAATAACAGGGGTTCAGACAGCACAATTATTACTGCTGATGTGGTAGATGCGGCAGACGACCTGTTCATAGATGGTTTGTACATTGATTCCGGTATGTGGGATGAATATTCTGCATTGCTAGTTTCAAAAGAAATGAATACAGCGGACCTTACACTTCATGTACCTTCTGATTACTCAAACATTGGTTCTATGAAGGGTATACTCGTGATCTGGGCAGAAATTGAATGAAGTTTAGATAAAATTAGAAAAGGAGCTCTTCCTTTTCTTCTTTATCCAATCGATCTTATCTGCGATCGTTGTAATCATCCTTATGCATCCATGCAATGATTATGTTTTTGATTCAGGCTTGCCTTCAGTTTGGATCGTTTTAATTTTTGATTGTATTTGGTCGTATTTCCTATCAAAACGTTGTGCAATGTGTGGCGGTTCAGTATGCATCCGATTATAAAACCTTTCGGTTTTCTTCTCCTTATAACGCTGCTACTCAGTGGTCTTACAAACATTTCAACGAATCCGCCGGAACTTGTCCCTCCTCCGACAGACGATCATCATGAGATCACTTATTATGAGCGGGAACCCCTACCCACCTTCAGGGATAGCTCAATTGTTGCCACAACATATGGTGGCAGCAGTGGTGGTAAAAGCAGTGATGTGTCTTACGATGACGATGAAGACGATGAAGACGATGAAGACGATGAAGACGATGAAGACGATGATGGCAATGACAACGGCAACGATATGTTGAAGAATGTATCAATGTCTTCGGGTGTTTCTCTTGGTGCAAACATCATTCCGGCAGTGGGGGTCGTCCTAACTCCTGGAACAATTCATTTTGGTTCTCTTGAAGCAGGTGAGGTCAGTGATGTAAATACTGTAACGATCAATAACAGAGGTGTCGATGATGCAATTATAACTGCTGATGTTATAGGTGCTGCAGATGGCCTGTTCCTAAATGGTATGCATATTGATTCCGGGATGTGGAATGAATATTCTGCATTGCTTGGTTCAAAAGAACAGAAGAATGTGAATCTAACACTTCATGTACCTTCTGATTACTCTAATATTGGTTCTATGAAAGGTATACTCATTGTTTGGGCAGAAATTGAATAAAGCTAAAGTTCGAAAGGTTTCTTCCCTTTCCTGCTTTTTTAGAAAAGAGAGTTTAGGGGTGTGCTAAAGGCTCAAGTTTTGGTATTACATACAAAGAATTTGTGATCTCATTGATGACAACTTCCACAGGAAGATTGTATACTTTTCCAATAGTTTCCGGGGTGAGTACTTCTGCTGGTGTACCCAGCGACATAAGCTTCCCATCCCTTATGAGGGCTATCTTGTCACAGTAATATGCTGCAAGGTTCAGGTCATGTACCACTGCAACTACAAGCTTCCCCTTTCTTGATTCATCTTTGATAAGGTTCAGTATATCTATCTGGTTCGTGATATCAAGATGTGATGTGGGTTCATCGAGAAGCAGGATATCCGTTTGCTGTGCAAGAGCCCTTGCAATGATGACTCGCTGAAGTTCACCACCACTTAGTTGTGTGACGAGCCTGTCCTTCAGGAAATCGGTTTTAGTTTTCTCCATGGATTCTTCAACGATGTCAAAATCTTCGGGGGATTCATTGCTCTTTATGTAAGGGGTACGTCCCATCATCACTATATCTTTTACAGCGAACTCGAAATTGATGGAGATGACTTGCGAGACCACCGCTACATGTTTGGCAAGTTCAGAGCCATTCATATGTTTTATGGATCTTCCGCTAAGGTTTATCTCTCCAGATTCGGGTTTGAGAACTTTGGTGATAGCTTTAACTAATGTTGTCTTGCCGGATCCGTTTGGACCAAGGATGCCCAGAAATTCGCCTTTTTCAGCAGAGATATTAATGTCTTCCAGTATTTTTCGGCTTCCATAGCTCACAGTCAGATCTTTGATCTCAAGCATAGATACTCTTCCTCCTCTTCCTTAACAGGTATATGAAGAAAGGAGCTCCAAAAAAGGCGGTCACAACTCCTACAGGCAGGTCTGTAGATTCGAGTATCGTTCTTGCAATAGTGTCTGAAAATACGAGGAATATCGCTCCCATGAGGGTTGATGTTGGCAGGAGTATCCTATGATCAGGTCCTACGATGATCCTCATAATATGTGGTATGATAAGCCCTACAAAACCGATGATCCCACTAACAGATACTGCGGCTGCGGTAACAAGTGATGAGAATATAAGTACGCTCCGTTTTACTTTTTCAATATCTACTCCCATACACTGTGCCTGTTCCTCACCAAGAAGCATGACATTCAGGTTCCATGATTGCCTGTAGAGCATGAAAATGCCCACCAGTATCATCAAAAAAGTGATCTTCACTTTATCCCAGCTAGCAGTCCATAGTCCTCCCATCAGCCAGTATATTATCTGGTGAGGTGACTGGGAAAGAAAAATGATGAACGATGTAATCGCTGAAAGAAAGAAACCAACAGCAATTCCTGCAAGTAACAGTGTTTCCGTAGGTACTCTTTCTCCGATCCTCGAAATATTGTATACTATAAATATGGATCCTGCCGCTGTCACAAAAGCAAGAAGTTGAAGTGGTAGCATCAGTGCAAAAGCAAGAGCTGCACCAAGGCCTGCACCGGAAGACATCCCTATTATATATGGGTCCGCCATGGGATTTTTAAGCAATCCCTGCATGGCGCAGCCGGCAGTTGCCAGCGCTGCACCTACTAATGCTCCAAGGAGGACCCTTGGAAGTCGGATGTTCATTATAATAGTACCCTGACTATCGCTCCATACCTTCTCGATATGCAGGAGATCTCCGAGCATTAATTTTTCAGTAATGGCACTAACCATTATCTTGACGGTGTCGATAGGGGAAATATCGCTGCTACCTATTGCAGTATTGCTGGCTATCATGGCTATCAGCAATACTGAAAGTAGGATCATTACAGCTCTTCCATCTCTTGCCATCTTACCCTTTTCCTCTTTCGTATTTATATTCAGGAACGTTTTGCTCTAAGGTAGCCTGCCACCAACATACATGATGCGACCATGACACTAAATCCGGGCGTGCTGTTCACTGGCGCTTCATCTTCTGTCTGCTCTTCACCGACCTTGATCTCAGGTTCAATGTATCCGTACAACTCGTTTAGTCCTTCCACGATCCTTGGACCGGGGATCTCAATGATGCTGGGCTGATCTATCGGGTACACCTTGTTGTTCTTTATGGCATCTGTCTGGGCTAATGCATCGTTGTTCTTAATTGCATCCAGTATTGTGTATGATCCTCCACCCATTCCGGAACAGATTATGATCTGTGGGTTGCTGGCGATGACATCTTCAAGATTGATCACTGGCCATCCTTCAGCTTTCTGGATATTGTTTCCTCCGGCCATCGTGATAAGATCATCAGGATATGAATTAAGCCCGGCAGAGTACATTGGATCATGCCAGATCAGATAGAGTACACGAGGACTGTCCTCAGTAGGAATATCTTCAGTTTTGCTCGTGATAGCGTCCATCTGTGTTCTCATGTCATCTGTGATCGACAGTGCTGTCTCTTTATTTCCGGTCACTTCTCCTATCAGTTCGATGTTGTTCATGATATCATCGATGGTTTTTGGCTCTATTACTATTACAGTGAGTCCCAGGTCCTTTAGCATATTGATGGCATCTTCTCCGTTTGCGGCAGAAGCAAATATAACATCAGGCTCAAGGCTGACGATCGATTCAAATTCAAGGTTGGTATATCCTCCTACCTTCGGGATATTTGCAACTTCGGGAGGATACTTATCGTGGATCGTGCCACCGACTACATTATCTCCGGCACCTATAGCAAAAAGGATTTCCGTGTTGCTTGGCATGGTGGATAATATTTTCTCGGGTTTGCTTTCAATCGTGATCGTATTGTTCATATTATCCATTATGGTAAGCGGGTATTCTGTCATACCGGCTTCTATTGCGCTTGCGTCTGATACCGATATAAGTACAAGGACCAAAAATAATACATAAAAACCTTTGAACATTATTTTTCCTCTCTTTTCTTTAAGTTTACAATCAATCGATATATCACTATAAAAAGTTTCCCTTCAGCCCAATATCTATTAGTTTTATTGGTAATGAAAATCCTGACACCCTATAATTCTCTTCATTTTTCAGGTTCAGGCACAATTAATAAAAAAGATGGCACCTGCAGGAGGTGCCTTATGCTGATTATTCAGCTTTTACAACGCCTTAAGAATTCAGCCAGTCGTAGATCAACTGCTGTAACATTTCAGTAGTGATTTTTTCTCCCGTATTTGGGGCTGGGATATCGTTTACCCAAAGGTAGATGCCTTCCTGTAATTCCGTAGTGGTGATATCTATTCCTCCATCAGACTTCACATCGTTCCATGGGTTCCAGTCGACATCGTCCACACTTGTTACGGTCGTGGCGAAGTAATTATTAGCTTCATCCCTTTCATCGATGCTATTCTGTGTGTCAATGGCAACCTGTAATTCACATTCTCCCTCGGTTGTAGGTGTCCACTCAAAAGTGACCTCTGTGTTTGAGGCGTTTGCCAGGGATGATACTGTCTTAGTATCCAACGTGATCCCATCCACTAACATCATGA